>CAZRMH010000361.1:0-8547 GCA_964600935.1 uncultured Candidatus Obscuribacterales bacterium | reverse complement strand
GGCCGGGCGACCGTCCCGGAAACCGTCCGGGCGTGGACCCCAACGACCGGCCCGGCAACCAGCCCGGAAACCGTCCGGTCGTGAACCCTGACGACCGACCCGGCAACCAGCCAGGGAACCGTCCGGTCGTGGACCCTGACGACCGACCCGGCAACCGGCCAGGGAACCGTCCGGTCGTGAACCCCAACGACCGACCGGGCAACCAACCGCGGCCTGGTCGTCCTGCGCGTCCTGACGTTCCAGTGCAAACTCCGGTTCACAACCCTCGTCCCGGTAATGCTCCGGGGGTGGTCAGCCCTGTTCCTGTGTGCAGACCGACGCGACATCCTCAGGGCGTGACACCATATCCGGTGCGATGTGTGCCAGGAAGCGCACCAAACTACCACAACCAGTGGCGTCCGCCGGTTGTTCAGAACAACTTCTGTGCGCCCGTCTACGGTCGCTACAACGGGCGTTATACCAACCCCCTGAGGAATTCGTTCTTCAACGTGGGATTCTGGTTTGGTGGGACCTGCTATTCGGCTGCCAATCCGTTCTTCTCGTATAACAACTATTGCCCCACGCAATGGATGTACTACGGTAACAACTGCTGGTTTCAGCCCGGTCAGGGATATTACTACTCCCCGCCCGTCGGCTATAACGACACGATCACGGTCGTGGTCGAGGAGACCTACGCGGAGATGGAATTCGATACGATTCTCGGAATTGAAGTGCCGGTCACAAAGACGGTGACCTGGTATTACAATGCTTACTATGATGCTACCACCGGCTGGTACGGATACACTGACTGTCATGGAGCATTCCACTGGCTGCAGTGGTGACACCAGACGTAGTGTCGGCCGGGTCTTTAGTCCGTGCTGACAAACCGCGCATTGCCCGAAGCTCTCGAGAGCCTAGGGCAATGTGTATTGTCTCCGTGAGGAGACGGAGGGACCTATGAACTTTTTGACCATGGTCGGCGCAGTCGTCGTCGGCTCGGTTAGCGCTATTGTTCTCGTCGTCGGCATATTCGCGGGATGGATTTTCGCGAGTGAGAAACTAAAACATCCAGCAATGGAGCCGACTTTGCCGCTTGCGCTGCTGGTGTTTCTTGGACTGGACCTTTGGATTCTGAATGCCACCGCCGGAGATGCGGGCGTATTCGGTCTCCTTCTAGGCTTAGTCGTTCTTGGAACATTCGTCTATCACTACCTCAAGCGGACTACGCCTAGGGGCAGGTGGGAGCGCCTACTAACTTGGCTCAAGAGGAGATGAGTTTGCGCTGCTGATCGGCAGCGAAGGGAGCGGTATCGCAGCGCGTGAACCGAGTCCTTCTGCTTTCGAGACGTGTCTCTAAAGATAACGCAGGCAGATTAAAACCCTGTTTCTGCGTTATCTTTTCAATTGGGTTTTATGTACGAAAGGCTATAGTAGAATATTGGAGAGATGGAGAAGTCGCGAAGCAACAGGATAGCGTTCGAAAATGCGTTTAAGAAGGGGGCTCGAGAGCCCCCTTCGCCGTTTGTAGCGACGTCACACGACTATTGCCTAGAAGCATTAGTCGAAGGCAAAGAAAGCAGTGGAGACCCAACGGAGTTAACCTGCCATCAAGGCGGCTTCAGTCGCCGCTTGGTAGACTTTACCCGGTCCATCCGCGAAGGACAAGAAGTTCATGCCTAACAGCTCGCTGGCCGCGTTCGATGGCGCCACCAAGTCTTCCGGCGTAGTCAAATTGGCGATGACCATGGTGACGAACAGGACGACCTGGTTGATCGCCCGGTGAGCACCGGCCTTCACCATTTCGACGTTGTAGCCGTCTTGTGAGCTGTTGGCGATCACGCAGCCAACTCCAGACACCAACAGTCGGGCGACGACCTTGTCGCCGATCGCTTCGACCTTGCCGCTCGGTCCGTAGACCTGACCGTCCACGAGCGCTACATCGTATTGACAGCCGACCATCACGGTCGATTTGTCAGTCCGATATCCTTCGAGCGTGGCTATGTCCTTGAACCCGGTCACCCAGGTGACTTCGTGCCCCAGGTCGCTGAACATCTTCGCTTCCAGGCGACCGATCGCCAGGAAGTCTTGCACAATTAACACTCTCATGTGAGCACCTCTCCGGTGTAGAGAACCGGTGGCGCCCGGTCTCGTGGTTCAAGTTCGCCCACGCCAGGGTTCTACTGTTGAGGAAATTTGATACTCGCTCAAATGGTCTCCTTGGAGGCTGTCGTGAGTAGGCTGAGCGTGGTACCACTTGTAGTGGCGCCGCGCCGGCGACGGAGCTACATTTTTCCGCGCCAAGGTTCCTTCGGACGCCTCTTGGAGTATGGCGTCCGGGGTCTTTCATGCGCCCACTCCAGGGCATTGAACCACCTCGTCACTCGTCAGTTACCAGTCAGGCGCTTGCGCCGAGCTTCGTACACCTCGAACGTACTCAGAACGCTCGCGGCTATGCGATTGTACTCACAGGCGAACTCCTCGGTTGTGCTAAGGTCGACGGACTTAGCGAGGCGAGAGAGTTGCATGAGCAGAAGCGTTATGTCGTCGTCGCTTTGCTCTGCAATGCCTTTTACGCCTGAGAATCTTGAACGGTAGCTCTCGGCGCGGACTTTCATCGCCTTAATGGCGGCACTGATCAACGCCTTCGGGGTCTGGAATCCCAGCGGTCTGGGCAGCTCACGGACTTGGACGGTGTCCGCGACTACGGCGACTTCGACCGGGATGAGGGTGCCACAGATGCTAATCAGTCGAGTATCGCGTTCTGCGGGCGTTACACCATCTAGATCTGCCAGTGGAAGCAAGACTTCGGCGCCGTTCGGATGCCTGAGTTTTAGCTTGTCGTCAACTCGTTCTTGAACTTCGGCAACAAAGGTCTGTTCCATTGCCAGCAACTTCGTGGTCATTCTAGATCTCGGTTGTTAGGGACTTTGGATTGGGACGAACTGCCGTGATGGCAGAACTCGTCGGACATCAGTGCTACACGCAGAGTGCAATTGAAAGGGCTTGAAACGGTTGGTTTAGTTTGTTCTTACCAGCTAGTTTGTTCCGAAATCGAAAAATCTAGTATTGTCTCGAACCTAGAATTTTGGTCGACTATTAGCAACTGTGGGGATACACATTGCCGCACGTTGAGCTCGGCGGAGAGGCTTAGACGATACCCCATCTTTTTCTTGGTCCGAAACACTTCGTAGGAACACGGAGAGATTTAGGTAGCACGGGATCGATAACTGATATTGATATGATGAGCATTTCACAAATCGACCGTGTTGGTGGGCTCTCGCTACGATGTGGCGCTCGTCGATGGTCAGATCCACGGGCGAACCACAAGGTGGAGAATTGGATAATCCAATAAGGTGTTGTGCCCCGTTCAAAAAAGTAGATTTATTGAACACCTTCGGGACAGTCTTTCGGCAATTCGATTTTGATGTGGACGCTCGGTCGTAGAACCTTTTCGAGTGTCTCTCGGAGGCAGAATTTTCAACCGCTAGCGGTTGAAAATTCTAAAAGCACCTCGCGAATCCCTTGAAAGGGCAATGCCAATACTTCAATCGCGGTTGAAGTTATTTTCCGGAGAATAATCCTATCCGGGAACATGTCACCAGTCCTTCTTGTCAGTAAGCCTGTCAAGCGTACTCGCTGTAAAAACATACTGGCGCAGGTCTTAGATATCCTAGTACGATAGACTAATAGATTTGGCATCATCCAAGTTGGGGGGAACATGAACAGACTTCGTTTACTATGCTGGACTTTGTCAATCGTCTCGGGGCTATCTTTGAGCGTCCAGGTCGCAAATTCGGCTATTGAGGGAGCGACTCCCACGCCTACCACAACTGGCACTACGGCACCGGCACAGGCTGCTGCAGCGGCTCCTGCCGAAGAGGCGAGCACTGCTCCGAAGGTCACTAAGGAACAACGAGTGGAGCAATGGGGTTCGCAGAGTGTGGCGGTCAAGGCTAATCAGGCTGCTCAAGCAATGCAGGCCGGGAAGTATTCCAGTGCTATTTCCAGTTTCAGATCGCTTATTGGCCTGGACCGAAACAACGAAGATTTCTATTTAGGACTGTATTTAGCTAGCTCCAAATCAGAAAATTGGGGTCAGGCCGTCATGGCGCTGGAAGAATTATTCGATCGCAAGCCTGAGCTCAAAGGCACGTATGCCAAGGATTTCGTTGAGGCGTTAAAAAAGGCTGGACGAGAAGCTTCTGAAATCAAGGCAGCCGAGAAGTTAATCAAGAAATCAAACGACAATTTGCTCGCAACCAAGGTTCAACAGCTCGTCGACAAGAGTCTTTACGAGGAAATCTATATCGAACCTAAAAAACCTGAGCCGGTAAAGCGGGTGGAGCTGGACCCTTCAAAGGTTCATATTCACTCATCACGTCTTGGGTTGAATTACGAAACCGCGTTTGCCCAGTGCGAAAACATTGTCATAGCAGATTATGTCGGTCACGAGTATGACAAAAACCGTCCACCAACTTACTTTACGCCACCTAAGGCAAAATATCGTATCGTCGAGTATCTAAAAGGAGCACCGTTCAATAAAGCGATTGCCCTCAAGTACGAATTCCATGATGAAATTATTAGCGAAGAAAAGCCAGCCGACTGGAAGTTTGACGAGTCCTTGTTTCCGAAAAAGGGATCGAGATGGATTCTGTTTATTCCTAATGCTGTGCCGATCGATGGAATGCTCCATACCTACCACGGTCGCTACGGTCGACAGGAATATACGGAAGAAAACTACGACAAAATTCTGAAGATCATTCAGGAGCACAGAGGTCAAACATAATATGGCCAAAGGTCAGGATGAACGCAAGGACAAAGAACGCAAGACGAACGGAGTAGAAAACTATTGCTACTACGACGGTGCGATTTATTCTCCAGGAGCTTACGTCAAAGTCGATGGCTTGGAGAACAAGCTATTGTTTTGTAATCTTGACGGAATCTGGGAACTGAAGGATCCACCTAACTAATTCGGGCGCTCTGAAATCGCCGGTGACAAGGATTGTTCGCAAACCCACTTGCGCACAATGTCTTGATTTGATTGCCTGTACAAAACGCGGCGATGAACATCCTCGAGCATTCTGGACACTGCAGAGCGTGCGTAGGGTAAGTCATGGGCAGCGAAGAAGGTCTTTAAGTCCTCTTCCTGGTCAGGTTTGTCAAACGATTCTAGGGCATAGACAAGAACCGCCATGCTCCGGGGCGGAAACTTTGTCGTTATTGCCGACCAGTGGTCCTTAACAAACTTCCAGGTTCTCTCCTTTGTGCGGTATCCCGTGAGCATTCCAGATAGCACGCGGAATCCATCTTGGCTGCGAACCTCATCACTTAGCACCATATTCAGTGTCTTATCCATAAGGTCGATTTGACCGAAATGTGTTAGGGCGCCTAGAAATCTCTTTTCGAGTTCTGGAATTTTCTCGGTTTTTAGCGCCGCTAAGATCTCGTCGTATTCAGCCTTTCCGCCATTGTAAGTAACTATGGTCAGGACTGCGCCTGCAACATCGGCCGGAATTGACTGGCGATCGGTCATGTAATGTTTGTACATTGCTCTTGCTTCTGAAATGGTCACCTGGTCTTGAGCGAAAGTGCCCAGTAGAGTGAGCACTGACTTTCTTAAATCCTTGATGCTGTCCGCCTCGTTTGGTTTGGACTGCCAACCGATTTTGGTTTTAATTGGCTTGAGCAGGGTTTGAACGAGCTTTTCGTATGACGGTTTATCCGCTTCGTCAAGGTAGTGGTATGGATGCCAGCACCAGTCCACCAGTTTGTCTTGAACGAGCGGATCGGTTTCGCTGCTGGTTTTCAGCAGAATAGATAGTTTGTCTGTGACGGGCAGTGAGCCTTTCCAGGCGAGGGCGTTAATATCGCTCAGGAAGGCCAGTCGCTCTTCGGGTGTGAGCCAATCAAACTTTTCGAGTATATTTTTCTGATTGTCCGTCGAATATTGGGTTCTGTAGAAACCCCGTCCACCGGCGTTGACCAATACTTGATTCCAACCGGAAGGCAGTTTAACGGAATTCTCTTTCTGGCGTAGCAGTTCAGTCCGCTGTGCAGAACCTTTGTTGGCTGGTTTTAACTCTCTCATCACCGCTGGAACATTCCAAACCAGTGAATCTCCCTGCACTCCTGGCATTCCAAAAAATCGCTGCTGTGACAAGGAGACGGTGCCGCCACCACTGGCGGTATCGACATTAACAATCGGAAATCCGGGTTGGAAGACCCAAGACTTCATTAGCTCTGGAACCGGCATGCCGCTGCAGTCGCCGATCGCCTGCCAGAGATCTTCACTGGTGGCATTGCCGAACAGATGAGCGGTTAAATAACGGTTGATGCCATCTTGAAACTTTTGCGCCCCGACGTAGCTCTCGAGCATCCAAAGAATCGATTCGCCTTTATCGTAAGTAATTGAGTCGAACATTTCTGCAGCTTGTTTTGGATCGCTGACATCGGCATGGATTGCTCGAGTAGACTGGAGTTCGTCGATCTCCATGCTCTTGTTGCGAGTCAGAATTGCTTTGGTCAATTCTTGCCACTCGGGATGGATTGCCTCGACAGTCTTGGTGCCCATCCATGAGGCGAACGCTTCGTTCAGCCAGATGTCATCCCACCAACGCATGGTGACGAGGTCCCCAAACCATTGGTGCGCAAGTTCGTGCGCTACGATGGCAAATACGTTTCGCTGTGCGGCATTGCTGGCGGTTTTTTCATCAACCAGAAGATTGGCTTCGCGAAACGTGACGGCTCCGAGATTTTCCATCGCGCCTGAACGAAAATCCGGTATGGCAATCAGGTCTAGTTTTTTACCTGGATAAGGAATGCCGAAGTAGTCCGTTTGGAATTCCAGTATTTTGCCCGCGGCTTCGAGCGCATAATTGCCGAGATGCTCCTTGCCGGCGAGCGCCCAGACGGTAATCGGTATACCCCTTACGATTTGAGTTTGGGTCGGCTTAAAATCGCCGATCATTAGTGCCACCAAGTATGATGACATCTTTGGAGATGGCTCGAACGAAATTTGTTTCTTTCCGGACATCTGATTTTCGCTTATCGAGTGAATCTTGCCGTTTGAAATGGCCGTGGTTGCTGGGTCGACTAGAGCGGTTATTTTAAATTTCGCCTTCATTTCGGGTTCATCGAAGCACGGAAACATGCGTCTCGCGTCGGTCGGCTCCATTTGAGTGGTAGCCAGCCAGCGTTTTTCACCTTTGCTGTCAGTGTAGTAAGAGCGGTAGAAACCGCGGAGCTTGTCGTTTAAAACGCCCTTGAATTCAAGCTTGAGCCGATAGAGCCCGTTATCTACCGGGCTGTCGAACTTGATTGATGCTTGTTCGAACTCCGGATCGTAGGACACTTTATTGTGTTTGATTGCCTTTACCTCTGATTCGGTTGTTGAGGCGTTCACTGCGGCGATGGGAATGAGAGTCGCTGTTTTTATTTCCAGGTCGAGTGCGTTTAAAACAATAGTGTCGGTGGGCTGATTGACACGCAAATCAATTGAGGACCAGCCTTCGAAGTCGAACGTTTTCAAGTCTGGTTCAAAGGTCAGATCGTAATACTCGGGAATGACAAATTTTGATAAACGGTTGCTGGCTGTTGAGGTTTTGGTGTTCGCGGTGTTCGAGTCGACTGTTTGGGCTGCATCATGCGCCCAGGCGCCGGCCCAGCCATACCACGCCAGTGTAACGCTGCAGGCGACGGTGATTGGCAGCCAGCCGGACTTAATGGTTTTCATCAACACGCTCCCGATGCGACTTTGTATGTTTACAGCCATAGCGAGACAGACCTCGCCCGAACCGAACTGAAGGTTTGAAATTATAATCAATCCCTTCTCATTCTGAGGGATAGTAATGTCACTATGATAAAGTTTGGGAGTTAACCCCTCGCCCATTCCGACAAAATGAACGATCAAACTAAATCTGCCGAAGGCAACGATATCGAGACCTCGCCCAATCATCATGATCTGACCAGGGCCGAGCGTGCTGAAATCGAAGATCGTGAAACCGATGATCTGGTCGAATTCATTGATGGCGACAAGGAGTACAAAGGCTTGAAACGTCTTGGTGCGCCGAAAGTAGAAACACCAGAAAGCGATAAGAAGCAGCCTTCGATGCTGTCTGAGACGGTTCAGACGCTGGTGATGGCTTTTGTAATCTTTCTGTTTGTCAAAGGCTTGATTGCTGAAGCCCGCTACATTCCGTCTAGTTCGATGGAGCCTACGCTCAATATCAACGACCGCATTTTTGTCGAAAAGGTAACTGGCCGACTGGGGCGAAAGGTAGAACGCGGTGATGTTCTGGTTTTTTATCCGCCTATTGTCGAAACAGGAATTCCAGATAATCCCTGGCTCCAGAGTATCGGCGGTTTGCCGTTTCTGCCTGAGGGTCCGCCCGTTTTCGTTAAGCGGGTTGTAGGTTTGCCCGGTGAAACAATCAAAATTGTTAACGGCGAGGGCGTGTACGTCGACGGTAAATTGCTTGATGAGAACTACGTCAAGGAAGCGCCAATGTATGATTTGAACGTTCTTGGTGACATCGGCGGAACGAATTCCGCTCACGAGATGATTCAACC
>CAZRMH010000360.1:0-8560 GCA_964600935.1 uncultured Candidatus Obscuribacterales bacterium | reverse complement strand
TAACTGAGAAGACCGACATCGACTTCGAAGAGCTAAGAAATCAGTTGTTCACCTTCTACATAGCGGTGCCCAGCAGATCGCGTGATAGCAAGTTGATGGGCTCTCTCCTAGTGAATTTCCTTCTCGATTACTTGCTCGACGCCAAAGCGACGATGAAGTACCCAACCGCGATGTTCCTCGACGAATTCACAAACTTCGGAAAGATCGCCAACATCGCCAACGTCCTGTCAATAGTCCGAAAAGCCAAGATAAGTCTCGTTCTCGGATTTCAAAATTACTTCCAGCTCGAACGAGTCTACTCACAGAAAGAAGCTCAAATCATCTTCGATCAACCGGCAACGCAGATTTACTTCAGGCAGAAGAACTTCCGCGAAGCCCGCGCCCTGAGCGAAGCACTCGGAAGAACAACAATCGAAGAAGTCACCGTCAATGATACCGGTCGAGTGCACGAGTTCATTCAAGGTCGAGCACTCGCGACACCGGACGAACTGATCAATCTAAGCGGTGAGGTAATCGCATTCACTAACGACACCTGGCCGCTCAAACTACCGCTCACCGCGCCATATGCATACGAACATGCGATGGCATATCAACCACCGGAACGCTCAGCTCACGAAATCACCGAGCACGTTCGCCGACGCGGCAGAACAACCGAGCAAAAGGAGCCACCACAAAATCAGCAACAACGAACAAACACCGCCACCGAAAATCCATCAGGCGGAAACACCAGAAACCGCAGAAACAAAGACCGCAACAACAAGGAGCGCGACGACAGAAAGCGTAACAGCCGAAGCCACGATGACGAAAATCGCGACAACCGAAATCGAGGCAAGCGAGATGCCGCAAGCCGCGATCGCGATAACCGCAACTTCAATTCAAGCGCGCGAGAAACTCATGAAGAGCGCTCGCACGAAGACCAATCCTCATATTCACAGCCACTAGACAACTCACCGGAGGTCGACGACGTATGGCCATCATAGCGATAGCAATAGGAATCTTTGTATTCCTCCTTACCGGAGCCGTAACCAACGAACTTTTTCACGACCCAGGAGCAGGTGTTTTGCCAGGACTCATACTCGGTTTCCTGGCTGCTTCTCCCCTCTTCAAACTCGCCGCGCAAGAACGCTCAAACTTCCTGCACCCGGCACCGCGTGAATACAACATCCCCGCCAAGCTTGCGTTCGCAAAAATCCGCGACTACCTCGCCGAAGTCTCCTACAACTACGGCGACAAATGGCACGTCGTCACCGCCGACACCCAATCAGGCCGCATCACAGCAAACCTCCGCTTCATGGACGAATTCACCCGCATCGAAGGCGACGCCCATGGCAACATCCACACCCGCAAAGAGCGTTTGCACAGATTCCTCTCATTGAACGTTCTAATTCGAGCTACGGAGCGGGGCACTACGAGCGTTAAATGTGAATTCACACCCAGAGTTGAAGGAGTAAATTACGCAGCTTGTGACTCTGTAATCGCTGCTTTCTGTACTGCCATTGACGACGTGCTCGGGTACGTGACTGATTGAAAAAGCTGTGCCGATGTGCCAGCCGGTTAAAATAGCCGTTGAAGTAAACTTAAACATGATGACAACCCCGAAGAACAGTAATTCTAAGACCAACGTACAGAATAGACCGCCCGCCTCAGGCGAGCGAGCAGCAGTGACCGGCTATCTTGGTCAATATGGAGTCGCAGCAGATATCATCATTCATGGCTTGTCATCGGGGAAGCTGGAATGGATTGCGCTTGCTGACCGGTTTGCTGGTCGCGTCGACGATTTTCAGATTGGTACCCTCGGTCGAATTGACGCTTACCAGGTCAAGTGGAGTCAGTTTCCGAGGTACCTTACTCTGAACCAGATTGTGACACCGGAGAAGGAGAAACCAAATTTATTCGAGCAATTGGCAGATGGATGGAAGCGCTTATCTAAAGCAAGTCACGGGGCACGTGTAGTAGTTCATCTACTAACAAACAATATTCCTTCACCGAATGACTCTGTCCGCCAAATCAAGGAGGAGGGAGATCTCTGTCATTTTGCCGCATTTTTGTCTGAAGCTTGGCACAAGGTCAAACAGAAGGGGCAAATCGCACCATCTGATCTGGCTGACTCATGGTCTACCACATGGAATACTATTCGCACAGCAAGCGGCCTCACGGATGCCAATGAGTTTTGCCAATTCATACAGGACTGCGAACTTGATTTAAATTGCGTTCCGTTCGATGAACTAAAGGACCGATTCGGAATTCAGTTGCCGGCAACAAACAAAGACTTCTGGGATATTCGATCAAAGCTTTTCGAACTGGTTGCCGATCGCTCTCAAATAACCAAATTAAGTCGCGAAGCACTTCTGGCGCAAATTGGTTGGAAGTCTATCCTCACTTTGTGGCACGGCAGCTTGATGTCCGTGACGCCACACTATCAGCCGATTGTAGAGTCGGAAGCTAAGCTCAAACAAATGGTCACCGAGCAATCAAAAGGTTATTTGCTTGTAAGTGGCGATCCGGGCTCTGGTAAATCTACCATTCTCGCAAAGCTCATTCCTGAACTCGTACCTAGGAGCGTCGTCTATTATGCCTATCTTCCAGGCAGTCTGGGTAATAAGACTCGCGGAGAGTCCGAATCCTTCCTTCACGACATCACGCTCCAACTCGAACGTCAAGGTCTGATGCGCTCACAGATAAATCCCGAGGGCAGAGCTGCATTGCTTGATTGCTTCCAAAGCCAGCTGTTGGCGGCGGGAGACCTGTTCCGAACAACTTCGGAAAAAACCTGTATCGTCGTTGACGGGCTGGATCATATCGATCGAGAACAACACACAAACTTGCCTCTATATGCGGATCTGCCCGACCCAGCAGAAATCCCAGATGGTGTGTTGTTCATCCTATCGTCACAGCACAAAGAAATGCTTTCCACCGCAATTAAAAATGACATAAGGGAGTATCGGGAAGTGACCATGTCACGCCTGAACCAAGAGGCCGTCGCGACGATTGTACAAAGTGCATCTAAACACAAATTGGATGCACCCAAATTAAATCGCGTCTTCACGCTAACCCAAGGGCATCCTCTCGCGTTGCAGTATCTTTCGAATGAACTGGAGAGTGTGCCGCTCGACCAAGTTGAGCAGGTTTTGGATGATGCTGTCCCCTTCTCTGGTGAAATGGAAAATTATTATTCGACTCACTGGGATAAACTTCCGACTGATGTACAGAATGCCCTCGCACAAATAGCCCTGTTGGACGGCTCATTTGATATCCGTACAATTCACTCGCTATTCTCAGACAATTGTCCTAGCCTGATTGCAAAGACGCGCCAGTACTTCTTCAAAGAATCCACGTACCGCTGGTTGTTTTTCCACAATAGCTTTCGCCAGTTTGTTCTTCACAAGAGTGTTCTAAATCCACTTGGCGAAGTGGATGAGCAGTTGAGGATAAAACACCGTTATCAGTTGTGTCAGAAGCTTGCCACCTTGCCTCAGACCGAAGATCTGGCTTGGCAACGCACATACCACTTGGAAGAAGCACAAGCGCCGAGCGCTGAAGTAGCAGATTCGATTGACGCCTCAAGTGCCAGACTTCAACTTCAAAGTTATCGGGAATTGCCGGCGATACGACAAGATATTTCAACTGCATGCTTACATGCGGCACGAGAAAGGAATGTTCTGAAAACCCTGCGGCTCTTAATCCTCGAATCGGAGTTCCGCGACCGAATTTATCGTTATGAAGAAAACGACTTTGATGATGTTGTCGTCGATGCTCTCATTGAGCTAAAGCAAGAAGACAATGCCATGAAACGCATCCGCGCTGGGAACACATTGCGAGTATCGCGCCAGTCCGCTTTCAAATATGCTAGGCGCTTTCAGCAAACAGGTAGTGAACAGACTGGCAAAGAAGTCTTTCGCATAGCAGAACCGTATTTCGAAAGTAATCAGTTGGATGAATTCACCCCCGAATTCTTGATGGATTGGGCATACTCAGCTGCTCACTTTAATTCCATAAAGGAGATAGGTGCAAGGATCTGTGGAAATCCTTCATCCAATCAAGGTGAGACTCAGAACAATTTGCTCTCGGATCTCTTCATGGCTGCTGGAATCGGAAGGATCCACAGTGACAATTCAACAGAAGCCATCGAACTCCTGGAGGGAGCTTACGTCGAGCTTTCCCAAGAACAGCGATTCAAACTTTTCGAAGCCTTTTTCGAAAACCGCAAAAATGTCTCGTCAAAACTACTATTGCTGTTGGATGAGTTCATTCAGGATCACAAGTTTTCCAGGCTTCAAACAGATATGGTGCTGAAGTGCTTGGAATGGGCAGCAAAGAATGATTTGCAGGTAAAAAATGCGCATGCAATTCTAACTTCCTTGACTCCATCCGAATTCGAACTCGATGAAAACGGCTTTGAGCGGTATCCGATCGAGGAAACTTTCCGATATTTCAGACTACTTGCGATTCATTCCATTTCGATCAGCCAATCGATACACAACACAGGCATTGAAGATTTGCTAAGTGCGATGTCAGCGCTGATCAATGGTGCTACCGCTCTATCGGATAAGCAAATCGCCAACAAGCTCAAGAAATTGCTTGCCGAAGTCCGAAAGTCGTATGAGACGGAGGCGCCATTCCCAGAACAGAACCCGCTAGACGACGATACCAAAGATCGTCTCTTAATCGCGTTCATTCGCGAACTCCTACCTTCAGTAACAAACTCTCTTAGTGTCGGCAAGACGATAGCTTCTGTGTGGGATACGGATCGAGCACAAAAATTCTTCTCGCCTAGCCTTAAGCGGAATCTAGTTCAAATGTTTATTGGCATAGTCAACGAGAGTTGGATCAAACAACAGTTGTCCGATATTGAACTCATCATGCTCGACAATTGGTTTTACGTTGGTCAGCGCATGGTGGAGTGCGCCAGACAGTGCCATTCATGGCTTTTACTCAAACAGTACGAACGAGCGGAAAACTGTTTGCACCGAATGCTCGCACTCTCCTATGGCATTGATCATAAAATGCCTGCCGACTTAACTCACTGGTCTGAAATTATGCAGTTAAGCAACTCGGAAGACCCATCCAATGCTCCGAGGAGAATCAATGTCATGGTATCCGCCATGATTTCGGCTTACACCCGCTCAAATAACGGACACGCATATCGTGAGTACGAAGACTTTTTGAGGAATCTCTATACGAGTTATCCCACAACCGCAGCACAGATATTGATTGGGCTACAACAAAAAGGCTACTTAAGGGATGCAGCACGCGCTTTCAAAGAGCTGGGCGAACCGCGTAAAGACCAGCGGCGTCCAAAATATCCTGCGCAACCGAAACCTCCATGCCCTTCGATAGCTTCCTTTAGCGAGTTGAAATTGGCAGCCCAATCGGTAAATCTTGATTGGAATGATGCTACCAAGAACGTTCCGCCTCTCTCAAAAAAACAGGCGGAAGAATTGCGCCGAATGCTCGGAAATCAGCTTGGCGCCGATAGTGCACTTCTGAACATAGCCAAACGGCTATCGGATAAAGATTATGCCTTCGAGTTACTGCAAGACATTTTACGAAAGAAATATCTTTCACCTGGATTACCCATCGAAGTGCTGAAACAAATGAGACTTTTGAACGGGTCGAAAGCGAGGGAATTCGCATTTCAAATTCTTGCTGGTCAGAGCGACTACAACATCAATTTTCACATACCTCAGGATCTTCCAGTTTTGTTCGAAACATTGGAATTCACTGAATATGCCGTTCTCTGGGAGACCGTGCAAGATCAAATAGAACAGATGACAAAGTATTGGGGATTTTCTGACTTGTCGCCTCTTCCCGAAGACCAGGTGTTGAAAGCCTCCGACTCTCTAGATAAAGCAAACCAGATATTTGAACACTGTGCACTGCCTCAACGAGAAAACTTGCGTGGTAAAAAAGCATCAAGCTGCAATGCAGTTTAACATCGATGACTCTGACGACTGACGACTCCACTTTGGGATAACCTTGTCCAAATCGCGCTAACTCCACTTCCCGAGTTTAGTCAGGCGCGCGGAAAGATCCGCGGATAAGGAAAGTCATTTACTCAAGCCTTTGCAAGCCATTTCGCATACGCTCTTACATCGATCATTGGCACAGTTCCGAGTGTTTGCAGCATTGCTATTAGCTCTAAGAGCAGTGCTGTCGCTGCCTTTGTGTTCGTCAGTATCTGATGGCACCCGGCTTCATCACACACGATAATGCCGTGCGAAGCCACGCACGCTAATTCTAGTTTTTCCAGTGGGTCGTCCGTTTTTATCGCCTTAAGAAAAGTCTCGCCCAAAGCTGGAGACCAATCACTATCAAACGATAAAATGCCAGCCAAGATCTCAATTTGAGGCTTGGGATCGTAAGTGCCACCTGCATGCGGTATTGGGAGGCTCGTTCTCGTAAGACCTCGAACTGTCTTAGCTTTGTCCTTGGCATACTGAACGTACGTAGCGTTAACTGTCTGTTTGGCCTCGAAAACAGCGTACACACTTTCGGCCGGAATGATGATTTGATTTTCGAAATTGAAGACGAACGGCGTGTACTGTCGGTCAAAAATTACAACATCTATCTGTTCACTGAACTTGCCCTCGCTGTCCACAACATGCGCTTTCTCGGCACTATATCGCTTCGGCAGATACGCTTTCATCAATTCGAGCCAGATATTTTCGCTGGCATCACCTTTGGTGCCAGGATGCTGAAATGACTTTCGTGCAATGGACAACCGGTTTTCGATATCGTCGTGTAGACCGGACAAAAGACGAGGCAGTGACCATTCTGTCATTTGATAATTTCCTCCCACGTCTTAGCGCTGGCTGAAACTCTTGCGGCGCTTGCTACGACAGCCTTTTCAGAACTTGTAAGATCTTCGGAAATGATGTTGTTGGTGTTCGCAGGATCGACAATTCGAGTCGTCGCCAACGAGTCTCGTAAGTATCCCAAAGCTACTAGCACATTCGAGGCTAGACCGCCGGTGTACCTGCGGCCACTCAGTGCGTTGATAACCGAAAGCTCTACGTAGAATGATGGAAAGTCCAAGCGCTTCTGCATTCGCCAGAGCTTTATCAATCGGCATTCATCAATAAAGCCGCTTTGTTGCACATAAGCAATGTGTTTGGCTACGTTCGTTTTAGTCCAAGTGTCAGCCTTTCGGCGGTAAAGACTGTGATCTTGCGAATAAGAATCTTGGCGCCTGGCCGGTACGAGGTCGACGCTGTATCCGTTAACCGTGATGTTGAGTGACACATTCTGCCGACGTGGTGTGTACCCGGCTTTGTTCAAAAAGGCAGATAGTGATTCATAGATATCTTTCAACGTATTCGACGTGGAACTTGTGAGCGAAACAAATAAATCAATATCTGTGCCGCTACGGTTGCCAGTACCTTTCGCGAAAGAGCCACTAGGCGTTACAGAATCAAGCTGATTTCCGGCCCAGCGCTGAATAGTTGGCTGGATGATTGATTGGACGCTGCGCACCGGAGAAGTAGAACTAGTGTCAACCGCTTCGCGGCGTAATATTTTATACAAGTATTCGTCTGCCGTCATCAAAAATTCCTCGGATAGTCATTCGGGCACCAGGGTAATTTCGCTTAAAGTCCGAAAATGTGGCGTAGCGACGCGACGACTTCAGCAGCAGCTTGGACAGCTCCTGCTGTATTTTCGACGACCGAAAGTGCTTGCTCGATTTTGCCAACCTTGTCTTCAAGATCGTCGAGATTTTCGGCGAGTTGCAATTGTTCTTGGAAGGTTTGCGTGTTCTGCATCTGGAGCGCCTTAGAAGCCAGTCCGGCGAAGCGTTCTAGTTCCTCGGCCGATTGAAAGTAAGCATCGTCAATCTCTGCTTGCGGATTGTCGTACATCGTCTGTGCGGCCTTCTCCGCGCGCAGCACAATCGCTGCGAGTCTATGAATCATTTCGGGGTTTATCGACATTGGTACTACCTTTTCCCTGGCTTTACCAAACCAGCGAGCTTGTCATGTAAGGATTTCGCGCGAATGTACAATTGCGCGGGATTTTCGTTGTCAATCTCTTGCACGTACTTTGTGAGCTTATCGAGTTCTGCCTCATAGGTCTTGCGATCAGACTCTGTGAAATTGTTTTCCCTCTTCTTTTTTGCAAAGTATCTCTTGTACACCGTGATTAGGCGAGACGTTCGCGTTTTGGCGCGCTCTGCGCCTAGTTGCAGATCGTCCGACAAGGCGACACACATTTGTGAATATATTTGCTCATTCGCGTTGACTGTCTCGTTAGTCCATTTCTCCCGAATGTATGCGAGAAGCGCATTAGCTCCTATTCTCCCCAGATCAATTACCGGTCCACTCAATTCACGCAATTTCGTGCCAGCTTGTTGTGCGCTCGGCAGCTTAGTGCTCATAACCTCTGCACCTAGCTGCTCAAGCTGAGATCGTAACTCCCCTAGCCGTTTTTGAGCCTCGGTCGACGTTTTACTATTTACAATCAAGTTGACCTGAGTTCCATATGCTTCGATAGTGCTTGCGTAGCATGTACGAGCTTGAACCGCCTCGACTGGAGCGCGGTGATCTGGTGGTGGCGTTCGGCGGCG
>CAZRMH010000359.1:0-8622 GCA_964600935.1 uncultured Candidatus Obscuribacterales bacterium | reverse complement strand
ATTCGAAATATCGCCCCCCGGTCGCCTGCGCCATTCGCCTCACTGCCTGACTCTTCGCCGTGCCAGGAGGACCAACGACCAGCACGTGCTCGCGCGCCACAGCTGCCAGTGCAATCGTTTCAATCAAAGCCTGACGTTCGACCAGGTTCTTGGACGCCCGGTCAATGGCGTTTCGAACTGCTGCCGCCGAGGTTTCCAGCTTCGTTGTCATTCAGAGGCTCCTGCCGTCACTAATCTATTCAGAATACATAATATTCCACGTAGTGAATACGGCGATTGCCAATCTTATATGTCCGGCGCGATAGAAGTTTGTTTCAACGTAGATGACGGGCACGGACCTTCTCGTTTGTTGACGTATGCTGGTTCAAGAGTACTTGAACTTTTTGCTTTAAATAAACGTCTTAAGAATTAGACGCTGCGCCGAGGCTCGAACTGAAACGAGCCTTGTTAGTTGTCATGTTTTGTATTACAATAGAGGACAAGCGATTGCCATGAAAGTATCGTTTGAAGATGAAAACCTAAAAAAGCATGGAATATCCCGCGACGAAGTAAAAGAGGTTTTTGCATCAGATTTGTCGTTTGCCGAAGATCTAGAATGTAGCGACTACGGCAATGACAGAGCCATGGTGATTGGTTGGACGTTTGCCGGTCGAATTCTCGAAATTGGGATTGAGTATTTCGAGTTTGAAGGCAGAGAGCACGTTTTTCACGCCATGGATGCTGGCAAGCGCTACAAAAAAGAATTCCTTATGAGGTGTCGCCAATGAAAGTAAGGGCAGGAAAAGTCAGCGCTCAAGAGCGTTTAAGCAAACTCAGGACTCAGTCGAAGAAAGAAATAGCGGTCGCCGGGACAATTCAATTCAGAGTTGACGAAGAAACTATGCTTCTCCTGATGAAAGCGGCCGATCAAAAGAAGATGCCGCTTGGTACTTTGGTGCGGATGTGGATGGTCGAGCGACTTGCGTCCGAAGGATTCAAAAAATAGTCGATTGATGAGAGTGGTGAGTGAATTGCTAGCATCAATCTTCTGGACGTTGGTTACGTATCGGTTCGTTTTGTGACTGAAAAATAAAAATGGTTGCTCAGTTTGCTGCAAAACTTTGAGATCTCGGTTAAGCTGCGAAGCCTTTGAATTCCTAAACGTTCCCTGAAGCATCTAGAGGCACTCATGTCCCAACAAACTAATCAAATCGTTTTCGACAACTGGACCGGTTACGGTGCATCGTCGGAGGAGATGCCGCTAATCGTCTCGTTCGATGTTGAAGCTGCGCAGGAGGACATGACCGATACGCTGACTCATTGCGCTCGCGTCATCATGCCAATTCATAAGCCTAATGCCGACGGCGCGCCGGAGTCGCCTGAAACTGAACGGTTGTATGAGCTCGAGGATGAATTGTGCGCCTCGCTATTGAAGGCGAGTGTTGCTTGTCGCTTGGTTGCGCGGCTGACACACAAAGGAACGCGCGAGTTGGTGTTTCAACTCGATGATTGGGAAACTTTTCGTCCTGTCGTCGGCGCTTGGATGATCGCTCACGAAGATGAATATGAAATTGACGTATCCGAGCATGAAGGCTGGGATTTCTTCGATGATTGCATTCGCCCGACGCCGGAGATTTGGCTCGCTATCGAAGACGAGCGTGTGATCTGCAATTTGCTTGAGGCTGGCAGTAATCCGACCAAATTCCATGCTTTGCAATTTCGCTTCAATGGTGACGAAGATAAACTAAAGGAACTCGCGAAGACCATTGCAGAACGCGGGTATTCGCAGGAGTCATCTGGAGAGAAAGATCAGATCGTGATGGTTAAACGAATGAAACTCGATGCTGGAGCAATCATTTCCGAATCTCTAAAACACGCATCTGAAGCGGAAAGTCTAGGCGTTGAATACGACGGTTGGGAAGCAGCGGTCGTAAAATAGCTGGGCGTAACAACGCTGTCTAATTGACCGTCCGAATCGTTAGATTGGTGCAGCAACGTTGGTTTTGGATCGAATATAACGATCGACGCATAGGTAAAAAACTATTCCTAAAATGACGAGCATAAAAAATTCGTACCATGCGTGCATTTTCGTGCAGAGAAAAATCGATCGTGTTTCAAGCGCCGAAACGCTGTAATTGACTACTAATGCATCGAAAATATTGTTTCCGATGTGAGCGCCGATTGCGATTTCCAAACTATTGCTTCGAATAGTCGCGAGTGTCAATAGAAATCCGATCCCGAAGTAGACCAACATGACTGGAACTACATCGCCGCCCATCTCAGGGTTTGTCAGATGCGGAAGCAAGAAGATGAATCCATTGATACCACATAGCCACCATCGAGACTTTGTTATCTTGCCCATAAACTGCAGCAGGTAGCCGCGGAATAGCAGCTCTTCTGCAAAGCATTGCATAGGGGTAATCAATAGAACCAACGGCGCGAAATAAAAGAACTCTGGAGATTGCAGCGCAAATCTATAGTCACCTGGAAAAACAATCGAACCTATAGTTGCAACGATACTGGCCAAACAAAACCATAGCGCAAAGCCGAAGCCGACGCGTTGTAAGCTGAGCTTTTGGGCCGGAGTAATTAGCGTTTTGAATGCGCGACTGTGTAAGAATCGGACAACTAAAAAACAAAATAGAATTATAACCAGGAAGGTCGAATTAAGTGCAAAGTATTGCACCATTGGTTCCGCGTTTTTTAAGAAACCAGTCGTTTGATCGACGTCCGGCATTTGTCCGCCACAGCAGGCAAACAGGGTGCCTAAATACAAAATTGTCCCGAGAATTAAATAGCCAACGCAGATGATTACTAGTCCGATAGCGTATCGCCACCACGCGCTCTTCCCGGACGTGCCGAGCTCTAGGAATGAGTTATCCGGTTGTGGTTGGGACGAGACGACGTTATTCATTTAGCTATCTTCCCCAATATAGTTTTTCCAGCTTTTGAAGCCAATGTCAAATTCTAAAGCTCCGGAATGCAAATCATCACGTTTGAAGTTTCGCTGTTGCTGTCCACTGTGACAGCTTGTTTGACCGACTTTTGTCCGGTTTTTACTTCGATCTCGTAGTCACCGAGAAAAACTCTCGCCTGTCCGAAACCGGTACTATCCGTGGTGACTTGTAAATCGGACCACCACTCTTTTTTTACCAGCCGTCTAAATGTTGCCAGGCTTGGTCGTTCTGTCCAGTCTGCCTTGACGAGCTCGGCGCCGTCCTTGCCAAGGAATTGAGCTCGCTCCCAGAAACCCCAGATTACAAACGACGTCACCGCTGGATGGCTGAAAACTGCTGTCATAAACTCTTCAAGATACTCTGCTTGCACGACATCGTCAGGCATCGGTAAATCGTACTCCGTGATCTCAATCGGCAGTCCGAGTTTAGCGAAACGGTCCAACTGACGCTGTATCTCATGCCCGCGAATGAGTGGCAGATTCATGTGCGACTGAAGTCCGATCGTAGTAATCGGAACTTTCTTCTCGACTAAACTGGAAACAAAATTGAAAACCCGATCGGCTTTGCCACCAGGGGCGGAACTATCATAATCCAGGATATCGTAGTCGTTGTAGGAACGAAGCACGTCCGGATCGATGTCTCTAACCCAGAAGTATGCGTTCGAGAGAACCGGGCTATCTAGCCCGCCGGCGAGTGCTGAACTCTCTGCGACGGCCTCGTTTAAAACGTCCCAGATGTATACTTTGCCTTTGTACTTCGTTGCGTAGTCTTTGATGTGCGATTGAATTTTAGATTCCAATTGTTCTGGTGGCAGATTCACAACCGCCTCTGGAATCGCCCGCTTCTGAGGTGCCAGGAGATTGTGACCGCGAACATTTAAGTTGTTCAGTCTGCACCAGGAAATCATTTGTTCTGGTGTCATCGGCAAGTTCCACTCCGGTGCTTGCCACTTTAATTCGTTTTCCGGTGTCGCGGTGTTGAACAGTTCGATGAACAGTTGTTTGTACTTCGCGGTATCACTTTCTGTTCCCGCTAAAGCCTCGCTGCTTAGCGCGGATCCGAAATTAAATTTGTGGCGTTTCTGTTTGATTGAAACAACCGCCTGCGGTATCACCTTTCCACTTTGACTAATCACCTTGAAGCGAAGATTTCCTTTTCTGATTTTTTCTATGGACTGATTCGCTTGTTGGTAAAACTGCGGATCGAGCGCTTGCTGTGCGTATGGATTATCGTAGCGATTGACCTCCACAGGTTTCGTTGCTGGATCGCTCCCCCAATTTTCCAGGGAGATTTGTTTAAACTCCATGTGCCCTATTCGACGCGGCATTTGAAAACTCAAGTTCATCGAACCCGCAGCGGAATCTTTATCAGTTTGAAAAACTAACGCATAGTCTTTCCATTCCGTTGACAGAACTACTGGCGCGCGAAAGTAACTATCGTAGGGCGGAGACTTTTGACCAAAAACTATAGTGACTGGCAGGTTCTCCTTGCTGCGCGCGCCGAATCTAATTCGCAGGAAATCGCCCTTTTTACTAGCGTTTGGAATTTCACGAAGAATCTGCGGATACGTTTTGTCCGGCGCGGGCTTGGTGATTTTTACGGAAATAATTTCAACATCACTCTTATCAAATTCCGTATCGGTTGTTATGCAGTCTGAACCACCAACAACCAACGGCATCTTGCGCTGATTGGAATCTAACATCATTTCGATTGGTTGTTGCATATTCGTTGCGTGTGCCGACATAAGGGAAAGCGGGCACCACGCTGTCGTGATCGTGGACACCGTTAAAGCAATAAGAGACTTGGCGAATCTATTCGTCATCCGATTCTTTGTTATGCGCCACTAGATCCGCGCCTTTTTTCTTTCGTTCTCGTTCGAGTTTTTCAAGCCGCTCCAGCTCAATTGCTTCTTCGAGCTTCTCTTTCTCCTCGGCGATGGCGATGATGGATTGTTTTTCCATATGCTCAGGATCGAGAACCTCTTCGGTGACGTGCTCACCGTGTGGTACGAAGAATTTCTTGATGCGCTCAGGCACAAGCCGCGAATTGTACAAGCGCTCAGGCGCAAGAATGTGGAGAGTGCGGCTGCGCAGGTAGCGTTGCACATTTGTCAGAACTCGAACAGGCGTAGTGACCAGGTGAGTAAACGAACCAATAATCGAATCGCGTGGTTCGATCAGCGATGCCCATGTTTCAGGCGAGCAGTAGAACGCCACAATCAGCTTGTAACGTGTCGCTTCATCTGCCTCGTCGAAGGCGATATCCAGGATGTGCCTGCCGCGTTCTTTCGAGAGGCGAACTATTTTTCCGTTAATTTCGACAAGCGAACCATCATCGGTGCCAATGGTCAGAGACAGAGTCTGGTCTCGATGAAACTGCAATGACGTTTCTTCAAGTTTCAATCTGATACCGAATTCTGATGCATCTTCTGAAAATGCAGCGACAGTCTCCTCACTGTACTGAGGCACGATAGTGACTGGTAATCTACGTTTCACGCGGTGTACCTGGCGCAGCTGCGGACGTTCAAATCCAACGAGAATTGCGCAAATCAAAACGAAAATGTTGTAGACGACGAGCAAGCAGTTTGCAAAATTACCAGACAAATCGAAACCTAACATCATTTTGACGATGCCGACTCCAAGTGCGAATAAGCACCACAGCAAAATCAAAACGTGATACCAGACCAGTTTTAGATCAAAATAGTACTGACCCTGGCGCAGTCCTTTCGGCGTAACATCGAACTTCGGTGCAGCAGGATCCAACAGGGTTATGAATGTCCAGTACAAGGTGTACGGAGCGAGAACCATCTCATACACATCTGCCCAGAACGAATGGCGGAAGTTTTTAAAAGTGTAGTTTTGCACCAGTGTATAGATCACCGCAAATGGTGCCAAGTACAAAATGTACTTCAGCCAACTGACGCTTGTTGTACAGACGCCAAGCAGAATAAATAGCGTCGGCATGAAAATGAAAGTCAGGCGAGAAAGACCAAATAAATAGTGCAGGTTTCCGCTCAGGTAACAGAGTCTCTGAGCTATGCTCAGCCCTTTGCCGGCTAGTGGATTGGCCAGCATGAGCATCTGGGTTTGCCCTTTCGCCCAACGACTTTGTTGAGTCAAATATGCGCCGAGAGTTTCAGGGCACAAACCGATGGTTTGTGGTTCCGTCAAATACAAACTTCGATAACCGCGTCTATGGACTTCAAGGCTGAACTCGCAATCTTCGATGACAGTTTTGGTGCACATGCCTCCAATTTCTTCAAGTACGGAACGTCGAATGATGCCAGCAGAACCGGCAAAGATAGCTGCGTTCCAGTAGTCCTTGCCGACCATAGAAATCTGGAAGAACATCTCCTGTTCGTGCGGCAGCACACCTTCGATGTACAAATTCCGTTGAATCGGAGCCGCGTTCATGAAACGGTGCGGTGTTTGCACGATGGCAACTGTCGGATCGTCGAAGTTCGGCGAAATCTTATTCAAGATCGTGCGACAGGGAATGTGGTCCGCATCGAGGATGAGGATAAGCTCTCCATTCGTTTCCTTCAGTGCGTTGTTGATGTTTCCAGCTTTTGCGTTTCGATTATCCGGGCGAATGATGTAGCCGAGGTCCAATTCCACCGCGAGCTGAGAGATCGATTCGCGTCGCCCATCGTCGAGAATATAGACATTCTTATTTGCATAATCGATCGCTTTGGCACCGCAGGCGGTTCTTCGCACAATGTGCAGTGGTTCGTTATACGTACAAATGAAAACATCGACCGATGGTGAATAGGTGATGTCGGGCTTTGGCAGCGTCGGTCTGCGCTCCAAGTACCAGTTCTGTAGGCACACCAGGAGGAAAACTATTACTGCGTATCCTTCAGCGTAAAACAGAAATATACTGGCTAGTGAGTTAGCTGGCGAAGTCAAATTGAGGGTGTAGAATAACCGCCAGAGCACGAAACGCATTGCCGAAAAAACACTCAATAACAGCAGTGCTCGACGTACATATGGTCGGTCGCGCAAACTCGATATTCCAATGCCGACGGCTAGAAATACCACTGACATCGTCAGTTCGAAAAGTTGATTCTGACCACTCAAGTCGTACCAGCAGTAGGCGCAGAAGGCTACAGCAAGGAGAATCAGCAGTGGTTTGCTTGTTTTATCCTGTTCGTAGTTGTTGCTTGCTGTAACTTGGGTCGACACACCCTACTCCAAAACGATTGTCACCGAATGTGATACTAAAAGAAAAACTTGGTTTGCGAATAAACCACGTTTCTTCTATAAACGTTTTCACCTTGAACGAAATACCAGCCGTGCTCTTGCAGTGCACGTTTTCCTAATCTGTAGGTCAACGCCGCGTTGGCAAAATAGCCGGGGTCTGCGATGCTGAACCTTGAAAATGTATTTTTAGCATTGGTAAGTGAGTAGCCGACGCCACCACGCCAATAGACTGGACCGGCTACTCTTCCGGCCGCATTTAAGTTAATGGCGTTGATCATAAAGGCCTTCGGGCTGAAATAGCCTCCGACAGCCGGTCTGACATCCGGATCAACCGATGTTTGACCAGCGCGCGAAGATTGAATCATTGCGAATCGATCGACTGGGTTGGTTGGCGGCTGCACTTGCAAGGCTAAATTCCCCAAGCCGCTGTAGTCTTTGTTCCAGCTGAACATCAGCAACTGATAGGAGGGGGCGAGCACCGAGAGGTGCTTGTGCGGAGCTGCCGAGTAGATTGGTCTGGAGAGGAAGAGACTGCCTTGTTGGAAACCATTTCCACTAATTTTGTGCCCGGTCTCGATGCCACCGCTGTATAAGAGCGACAGGGTTGTTTTTCTTTCCGGTCTGAAATCGGCAATCATGTAAAAGAGATTTTGTTTGACGCGCCCGACAAGGGCGCCATTGTCAACCAGGTTTAATCCAGTTGCAGACAGCAATGTATTGCCGAGGATGTCTCGGCGAAAGCCACCGGTGAGCTGTACGCGGTCATGCACCGCATAGCTTGCCGATACTGCGCCTAAAACATCTAGACCGCCGGCTGCAACTTTGCTCTGATACCACTGGTAGAGTCCAAGTTGACCCGCCAATTTCAACCTTTCTGTCGGTTGCCATTTGGTGGTTGCTCGGTATTCGTTACCGAAAACTCGTGGTCCGCGCAGACCCGCTCGGCCAAAGATAGTCGGAATGTATGAAAGTTTAACTTCGGTTTGGGGGTGCGGATAGAACCCGAATTCGCTCATCGTAGGAGTGAATGTATCCAACTGTCCCTGGGGCTCAAGCAGCGATTGGTTGGCGTATGACGAGACCAGATTCAGGTATGGTCTGCGACTGGCTGACATCTCTGTTTCAAGTTGGATTGGTGCCGTTTCTAAGTACGGCAAATCTTCCGGAGCAGCCTGCGGGAATGGTGTGAAGCCTTCTTGAATCTCGCCCAGGGCCGTTGGGAAAAACGTACCAGGCACTTGCGCATTTGCCGGTGAGCCGCAGAAAACGATAGACTGTAGAACCGCAGCGAGCAAGCACCCACGCCATAATTCCATCCTTATCGGGGACAATTTCGACATGATTAGTGCAAGGGCTTCCGGGATCTTCATAAGTGAATAAGAATATACTACAGATGTAGCAGCCGAGAACGTCCAATGCCGTCAGCAAAATCAAGTTTTCAAGTACTTCTTGCCACGACTCTTTTTCTCTCGTGCTTTTCAAGC
>CAZRMH010000358.1:3345-8639 GCA_964600935.1 uncultured Candidatus Obscuribacterales bacterium | reverse complement strand
GAGCCCGTTTTTAAACTAAGTTCGAAATCTAAACCGATATCGGTTGAAGATTTTCAGGGGGACTAAGACCATGTCGTACCGGTGGCTCACCGTTTGGTTAATGGAATTTTGGGAGCTCAGTGCAAGCGGACTTTAACAAGAAAACCTGAACCGATATCGGTTTAGGTTTCGAACCTTACTTGAAAACCGTCAACTCTTCTTGACGGTACTTAATGGTTGCCGATGATCGGACGGATTATCATATATCTTCAGTTCATCGGTAATAATGGCGGCTGAGAATGATCAAAGCTGAATCACTAACGAGGAAATACGGCAACACTATTGCCGTCGATCGTGTGTCGTTTCAAATAGAACATGGTCAGGTTGTCGGTCTTCTCGGACATAATGGCGCCGGCAAAACAACGATCATGAAAATGCTGACCGGTTATCTCGAGCCCACTGAAGGCGCGGTCAGTATTGATGGCGTTGAAGTTGCCGAAAATAGACTTCTCATTCAGAAAAGCACTGGCTATCTGCCGGAGAATTGTCCAGTTTATCCTGACATGGTGGTGCTGGATTATCTCGATTATATTGCGAACTTGCGTGGTGTGCCGAATGCAAAAAGAGACGAACGCATTATGTACGCCGTCGAAAAAACGCGTTTGAGAGATGTTGCCATGCAGCGTGTGAACACGCTTTCACGAGGTTATCGCCAACGACTGGGTGTGGCGCAGGCGATTCTGAATTCCCCAAGCATACTGATTCTCGATGAGCCAACTAACGGTTTAGATCCCTCTCAGATACAGGAGATGCGCCGGTTGATCAAGGAGCTTGCCGAGAATGCCACCGTAGTGATTTCTACGCATATAATGCAGGAGGTGCAAGCTGTCTGCGACCGGGTGATTATTATTAACCGTGGCAAAGTTGCACTGGATGCCTCGATGCAAGAACTGAGGCGGAGCAATCGATTATTAGTCGCGGTGGACCTGGGACAGGAGCGCGCCGAACAGATTTTAGCCGAGTTGCCTAATGTGAAAATTGTGGGAGTCAAAGTTGGCGAAGATCAAAATCAGTTTACTCTTGAGACAGGTGATGCCACCGCCAGTGATACTGCGCCGTCGGTGGCTCGGGCATTTGTTAACAATGGCAGCGACCTATTTTCGTTGCAACCGCAAGTTCGTGATTTAGAAACAATTTTTGGCGAGATCACGGCAGCCGGTGTAGAGCCGAGTGTTGAAACTGTCGTTAGTGGGGAGGTTTTGTGAAGAACGTCTTGCGAGTTGCGCGTCGAGAGTTCGCAGCTTTCTTTTCGTCGGTTACGGCTTTTCTATTTATTGGCGCCTTCCTGTTCGTTACGCTGTTCGTCTTCTTTTGGGTCGATCCATTTTTTGTCCGAAACGTTGCGGATGCACGACCGATGTTCGAGTGGATGCCTGCTCTTTTAATTTTACTGGTGCCGGCGTTGACTATGCGTATGTGGAGCGAGGAGCGGCGTTCGGGAACGCTCGAACTATTAATGACGACCCCGGTCAGCGACCTTGAGCTGGTTCTCGGAAAGTTTTTAGCCTGCCTCGCTTTGGTGGCGGTTACGGTGGCGATGACTGTTCAGCTTCCGATTACCGTTTGCCTTCTTGGAGAACTTGATTTTGGACCAGTCTTCGGTGGATACATTGCCAGCCTTTTTCTTGCTGGTGCCTACATCGCCATCGGACTCTATGTCAGTGCGCGAACCGATAACCAGATTGTCAGTCTGCTGTTTTCAATTTTTCTTTGCAGCATACTCCTGGTGGTCGGTTCCGATCCTGTAACCAATCTTTTTAACACTCAGATCAGTGAAGTGCTACACCTGATCGGCACAGGATCAAGGTTTCAATCAATCACTCGAGGTGTGATCGATTTTCGAGATCTCTACTATTACTTGAGCATAATGGGTATTTTTCTATCGTTAAACGTGCTTGCTCTGGAACGTTTGCGGTGGGCCGGCAATCGCACAAACGGGCGACATAAAAAGTGGTTGGTAGTTGTTGCGTTGGTAGTTGCAAATCTGATCGCCGGCAACTTTTGGCTGCAGCAGGTTGGTTTCGCCAGAGTTGATATAACCGACGGTCATATTTATACGATCTCGGCCACGACGAGAAGATATCTGGCTGAATTGAAAGAACCGCTATTGATCCGTGGTTACTTTAGCAAAAAGACCCATCCGTTGCTTGCTCCTTTGATTCCGCGCCTTCGCGATTTGCTCAATGAATATGCTATTGCCGGTAAGGGTAAAGTCAAAGTCGAGTTCGTCGATCCGCTCGAGAACCCTGAATTAGAGCGTGAAGCTGGTGAGAAGTATGGTATCAAACCGGTCGCATTTCAAACTGCTAACAAGTATCAAGCTGCGGTGACAAATTCCTATTTCGATGTTCTGATCAAATATGGCGATCAGCATGAAACCCTGAGCTTTCGGGATCTGATTGAAGTCAAAATTACTGGCGAACAGGACATCGATGTGGAGCTGAGAAATCCTGAATACGATATCACCAGCGCAATTAAGAAGGTACTGTCTTCCTACCGTTCGTCCGGCAATATCTTCCTGGATATTAAAGATCCGGTCGTGTTCAAAGGATACATCTCAAGCGACGCCAACTTACCGCAACCTCTGGCTGAGTTCAAAGGTAAACTGATCAAAGTTCTCGACAAATTGAAATTGGAATCACAAGGAAAGCTGTCGATTGAAATCGAAGACCCTGATGCCCAGGGTGGTGCGCTCGCAAAAAAAATCGAAGCGGATTATGGTTTTCGTCCAATGGCATTGGGTTTGCTTGACTCGAAACCGTTCTGGTTCTACATGGTGCTTGACTGCAATGGGCAAGTGGTGCCGGTTTCGCTGCCTCAAGATCTAGACCGAGTTAATCTTGAGAGCGGAATAAATGCCTCACTTAAACGATATTCCAAAGGTTTCCTCAAAACTGTGGGCATCTGGACAGAGATTCCTGATGTGCCGGGTTACAACTTCCAAGTAAAAGCCAAACATTTTAATGCTATCCGCGAGAAACTTGGCAGCGAATTCACCATCAAAAAAGCATCGTTCGAAGCTGGACGAGTGCCCGCCGACATCGATGTTCTGGTGCTACTAGCTCCAGAAAAAATGGACGAGAAAGAGATTTTTGCAATCGATCAGTTTCTCATGCGAGGTGGAACAGTGATTTTGTCCACCTCACCATTTGACGTCGATTTCGAGAAAGAGCTCACGGGAAGAAAGTTTGACTCGGGTTTAACTCAGTGGTTGAAACACAATGGCGTTGAGTTCGACGATTCGATGGTGCTTGATCCGAAAAATTCATCGTTCCCAATTCCGCGGGAACGGAAGATCGAGGACTACGTGGTCGAGGAAACAATCACTGTCCCTTATCCGTATTTCGTCGATATTCGAGCTGATGGTATGGACAAAACTACTGGTATCACATCCGGTATCAATCAGTTGACTGTCAATTGGGCTTCGCCGATTAAGGTCGATTCCGCCAAGAATAAAGGAAATACTGTCGTGCAACTGCTCCTGTCTTCCAAGGAGTCGTGGACATCTCCGAGCACAGAGATTCAGCCAGACTTCGAAGCTAATGAAAAACTGGGCTTTCCGATTGGCACGAGTAAAGGGCGTCAAGTCGTTGCCGTCGCAATGGAAGGACAATTCGAATCATTTTTCAAAGGACGAAAACCTCCAGTCGACGCTAAATCTGCGACACCTCTAGAAAACCCCGCCATCTCCAGTTCAAAGTCTGCGTCGTCGGCACCAAAGTCTTCAACGACCACACTTTCGAAAGTTTCCGATCCGTCGGAACTTCACGCCAGAGCTGATAAATCCGTGGGGACATCACGATTGATAGTTTTTGGCTCCAATTCGTTTCTTTCTGATGAGATGCTCCAGCTCGCATCGGCAACTCTGGGCACACACTATCTCAATCCGGTATCTCTGATTGAGAATTCGATTGACTGGGCGATTGGCGATCGGGAGATGTTATCGATAAGAAATCGTGGACACTTCTCTCGCCCGCTCTTGCCGATTGGCAGCGAGGATCAATCAGTCTTCGAGTATGTCAATTACGGAATTGCTTTGTTTTCATTGTTCGCTATCTGGATCGTTCGCACGATTATCGCTCGTCGAGCCAAGAAGCGTTTCCAAAGAATCCTCGACTTGAAGCCGGTCTCGAAGGTGGAAGTGGTGCAGAAATGAAAAACGCCATACCGATTTTGTCGATCTTGTTAGTAGCTCAGATTGGTTTAGCTCTTGGTTTAAATCATCTTGAACGTACTAGAATCGACGATAAAGGCAAGAAAATTCTGACGACGGATCTAAGCAATGCCGACCAGATTGTTTTGGAAAACAAGGAGGGCAATCTGACTATTAAGTTGGTTGGCAAAACCTGGACGCTGCCTCAGGTATACAACTTCCCAGCCGGCAAAGAGAGTGTGTCTCGATTGCTTGAACATCTTAAGAATTTGAACGGAAATTGGCCAGTTGCTACAACAGAAGCTGCCGCCTCGCGTTTTAAAGTTTCTGCTACTGATTTTGAAGAACGTATTGCCATCGAGGGCGGTGGCAAAGCCAAAGCAACTGTCTTTGTTGGCTCGTCGGCGGGCTACAACAAAGTTCATTTACGACTTGATAATACCAATGATGTCTTTGCCGTCGAGCTGCCTGAGCGAGAAATAAGTACTGATAGCGCTGATTGGATTGACCGCAGTCTTGTCGAACTGAATCGCGATGACATTGTGTCGGTGGAGCTTCCGCAATTGAAGCTCACCCGCAAGGAGAAGGCGATAAATTTGACATATGCCGGAAAAACCGTTTCGGTTGATTCGGGAACAGCAGCAGATGTTTTAGAAAACGTGGCCAGCATTGGCATTTCGGACGTCCTCGGTATTGAGGAGCAACCAGAGTACGGATTGGCAGCGCCAGCTTTGATGTATGACGTAGTGCTCAAGGATGGACGTAAACTGAAATACCGTTTTGGCAAACTCAGTAATTCCAACTTTTATGTTTTGAAAGACCCTGCCAAAGGAAGTAATTTCTTCTTGAAAATCGATGCATGGTTTATCGAAAGGCTACTCAAATTGTCGCCAGAAACATTAGCTCAGAAGTCGGAGCAGATGCGAAAGTTACGTGATTCAGCGATTAAGCAGCCAATCGAAAAAGGCGACGCATCGAAGTCGCCTTGACGGCAGGTATTTAAACCGATATCGGTTGAGAGTTTAGGTGGCGAGAAAACTGAACCGATATCGGTTGAGAGTTTAGGTGGCGAGAAAACTGAACCGATATCGGTTGAGAGTTT
>CAZRMH010000358.1:0-3245 GCA_964600935.1 uncultured Candidatus Obscuribacterales bacterium | reverse complement strand
ACTGAACCGATATCGGTTGAGAGTTTAGGTGGCGAGAAAACTGAACCGATATCGGCTTAAATCCTAAATCTCGGGCTTGTTTGAGAGTTTATCGACGATAGTTCTTGCCAGGTTATTATTGATAGGCTCAAGTTTGAGTGAGAGCCTCGCTGCTTTCTCGGCCTCCTGGAGCATTCCGAGTTTGAGATACAGTTCCGCGATCCGAGACAGAGCCAGTGGATTCATCGCTTCGCACTCGACTGCGCATTTTAGGTTCGTATTAGCCAATTTTTTCTGATGGCGCGCTAAATTAATTTCGCATGCCGTGATATAGATCCACGGATCTGAAGGCGTAATCGATCTGCATTTTTCGAGAATTGATTGAGCTACATCATAATCTTTTCTTGCCAGTCTAACTTGCGCCATAACCAGTAAAGTGTCAAGGTTTTCCACACGGGTTAGAGCCATGCGAGTTAGTTTTTCTGCTTTGGAAATCTGACCGAGAGCGAGGGCCACTCTGGCGCCGACGAGTAAACGATAGGTAAGGTTTTCGCCCATACCTAGTCGTGCCTCTGTCACCGGCAATGGTGTCAGAAGGTTATTTGCTTCAACGGTTTTTCCTTGAACGAGTTTGGCGTGCGCCAGCAAGCATGTGGCCATAAAAATCTCTTGATCTGTTGGTTGACTCTCCGCTTGCGAAACGACAAGACGCGCGTCCTGTGTGGCTGCGCGTGCGTATCCCGTTCTCAGTAATAGGTCGGCCCGGTTGAGCAAGGCCGCCGAATTGGCTGGCGCGAGCGAAAGTGCGCTATTGATCAGCTTCTCCGCTTCTGCATAATTGCGTTGTTGCAAATTCATGTAAGCTAAACTGACTTTCGCTTCGACGAAATCAGGTTTCCATTTCAAAGCTTCCTTCCAGTGCTCACGCGCTACCTCGTATTTACCAAGATTGAATTCCGAGCCAGCTAAACCGTGCCAGGCTGGCGCGAAGGATCTCTCGATCGCCACTGCTGTGCGAAAACGGTCTTCCGCCTTTACGTAATCTTTCTGGCGATAGGCTTGCTGTCCTTCATTATATGTATAGAGCTTCATCGCATTGCGAGCGAGAAACATACCAACGCTCAGCGTAATAATTATCGAGAGAATGATGCGCTGCCATTTAATGAATTGATGCGTCGACCGGACGCCGACGATTTCGTCTGAGGGTACGAGCAGGACTGGATTTGTGCCGGCATCAGTAGAGAAGCGGTGGCGACATATTGTTCTACAAAGATCTGCAAAATCTCGTTCTGAAAAGAAAAATGAGGCGATGTAGTGGGGCACTGCGATAGTTCGTAAAAGCTCAGATTGGCTGTTTATCCTTGTAAACAGTGTTAGGCGTTTGATCCGTCGATCGAATGAAAACACGATTTGGAAGAGACGTTCATCTTCTATTGAGATGGCACTAATGGAGTTCCATTCGATCAATTTGCCAAATCGTCCTAGCTTCACTCCAAGAGGACCGATTTGAATTCCACCAACACAAAGCCGAACGACATTCATTGCGCCAACGAAAAATACGAACCAGATGATCAACGCTGTGATCCAGCAACCTATGAGTCCGAGAACCCAGGCGGTTACGGTCGTACTGCCCGGAATAAGTGCAACAGCGTCAGGAATAGAGAGGATGGTTGCAACAACCACTGCGGTACGCACGCCGACTTGGGCAATCGCTTGACGGTCATAGCGGAACGTCTGACTGGCTAGGTCTTCGAATCCTTGCTGAACTGTAACAACACTTTCCATCCAATGTTTCTTGACTTCTGGTAGAAATGACACGGGCTATGAAATATGACTACCTGATAACTCGGCCTTCTTCGAAAGATTAAACAACTGGTAGATTCTGTGTTTTAATTGTGGAGCTTAAGGAAAGAGGTTCACCTGACAGCTATACCCAGCACTTGACGTTCTACTTTGATGTATGGAGTCAAAATTGCGGAGTATTGCAAGGTCGGTATGCGCCACCTTCCTCAGGAGAGGTCTGTACATGCCTCCCGCCCACGAGAGGTTGCCAGTTGGAATCAGATCGGAATCATAAACGGTGTCTTTTGCAAATGCCTGCAATATTCCGAACAAATTGCTGAACGTGAAAGTGATTTCAGCTAGCATGATAGGACTTCAATTTTAAAAAATAATGGCGTGAGAGACTGAACGGGGGTTAATGAAATCGTGGCAAGTGGAAACGAGGGAACATCCTTAAAGATCCTGATCATCGAAGATGACGTGAATATCGCACGTCTAATCGAGTTGGAACTGGGCTACGAAGGCTATCAAGTGTCGGTAGCGCACGAAGGCAACCAGGGATTGGATTTGTTCAAAAAAGAACAGCCGGATTTAGTCCTCCTGGACGTTATGCTTCCCGGTCTGGATGGAGTCGAAGTCTGCAAGCGCTTGCGCGCGATGTCGAAAGTTCCAGTAATCATGCTGACCGCCAAAGACGGCGTTCAAGATCGTGTTGTCGGACTCGATAGCGGGGCCGACGATTACCTGACCAAGCCGTTTGCCACTGAAGAGCTCCTCGCAAGAATTCGCGCTGTTATGCGCCGTAAACCCCAAGAAGGCATCCTTACTTATGCCGACCTGTGGATGGACCAACTTAACCGTGTCGTCAAGCGTGGCGAACGACAGCTCGATTTGAGAGCCAAAGAATTTGATCTGCTTAGATTGTTTATGCAATATCCCGAGCAAGTTCTGTCCCGAGAATTTATTTTCGACAAAGTTTGGGGTTACGATTTCATTGGAGAATCCAACGTAATCGAGGTCTACATCCGATATCTTCGTTCCAAGCTTGAAGATGGCAATGCAAAACGCTTGATTCAAACCGTTCGTGGAGAAGGTTACGTTTTGAGAGAAGAAGAACCCTCGCGTTAATCACGGCTTCGAGAAATCTTAAGGCGCAACGTTTCGGCGTTGCGCTTTTGTTTTGGTGCTTGTTCATGAGAATCGCTTTCGGTTGGACTTTTCGAAGTCGGTGAAAATCTCAACCGATATCGGTTCAGATTTCTCAATGGGTGTAACCTGTACACCTCTCGGTAGAGCGTCCCGAAGTCGGTAAAATCTCAACCGATTTCGGTTCAGATTTCTTCTATGCGTGTGAACCCTGAACCCATTTCGGCGAGCGTCCCGAAGTCGGTAAAAATCTCAACCGATATCGGTTCAGATTTCTCAATGGGTGTGAACCCTGAACCCATTTCGGCGAGCGTCCCGAAGTCGGTAAAAATCTCAAC
>CAZRMH010000357.1:0-8644 GCA_964600935.1 uncultured Candidatus Obscuribacterales bacterium | reverse complement strand
AACCTGGGAGCGCCGGCTTCCAGCCGGCTTCTCGGCTGCTAGCCGCAGCCGAACTACAGATTTCTATCGTAGTTGCTGAAGAAGTCAGAGTTGAACAAAACTTTGTACAGAAACGCGCTCATGACCATGGTCATGAGGATTATGAGAATGATGAACGTATTGCTAGCAAGGTGAAAGATGTTCACCGCTTGAGCGATCATTTCCATGATTAAGATCCCGCGATCTGCTGTGGGCGAGATCAAGTGTAGCGCTTAACTTATAAAATGCAAAACATTTCTAGCCGTTGTCATGGGAGTTACACCACGGAACGCGCCGCCTGTGTGTGCTTTTCCGTAATAGGATAGCACCCAATTATGTGAGCGTTTTAATAAACACGAACTCCATCAAGCAGACTATGCCAGTGATACGGCCGTAAAAAAATTACCCACAATCACCATATTTGGTGGCATTCGTATCTCTCGTAGCAGTAACGGTCGGGTAAATGGCACCGTTATTGATACCATGACTCAATAGTCAGTGCTCTTCATTCCATGCCCCCAGAGAAAGTTTTATCGAAGTAGCGACGGAAGCTGTTTAAGAATGCGCTTTACCGCCACATCCTATTGAGAAGCGATTACAGTTCTCGCCCAAAAGCCCACAGCAAGTCTTGAAACTTTCAGCGTGATTCGCGACCTGGTGCTAGGATGGAATCATGTCTAGCCACGAATTAACTGATGTTTTCAAAGACAAGCGCTGCAAACCCAGCGCACTGAGCGTTAACGTCATTCGGCTCACGATGCCATTGATGTTAATCCTGGCGGTCAGTGGATTTGGCTGGAGTGAGTTTCCCAGCTGGCTGGAAAGCTCGAGAGCTCGACGAAGCGAGATGTTCTCATCGCAGTGGGTCGGGAAATCGTCTGCTGCTGTTATCAAACGGTTTGGGCTCCCAACTGTGGCAACGCAAACTACCGATGAATTTGATCTAAAACCAATCACGATTTTTCAGTATCAAGCCCAGGCTATCGAGTTCAAAATCAGACTCGACGACGACAAAGTTAGTGAAGCCGTTTTATTTCGCCGCTGAGCGAAAAGACTATTGCGTCGGCAGCGAAGCGACTAGCTTGTCCACTTCGACGCAGACCGGAAGCCCTTCGTAGGCGCTCACATGCGTGGTGCAAATAGCACCAACAGCGCTGGCAAAATTATTGCAATCCGACAAACGCTCGACAGAAATATTCTCTAACGATTCAATCAAATTTTTTCCATCACTCGAGGCAATCAAGGCGTGCAGAAATCCGGCAACGAACGCGTCGCCCGCGCCTACACCCGAGACAGTAGCGACCTTGAAAGCCTTACCCCAGGACTCTTGATGCTCACTCAAAACCAGTGAACCATGCTGAGCCATAGTGACTAACAATATCTTTGGCTTAAAAGCTGCGAATAAACTTTTAGCGAGATCTAAAATTCTTTCCGCTGAAATATCGGTTGCATCGCTCGCTTTCGATTCGCGACCGGACGATGGAGGATGTTCATATGCCGAGATGAAGTCCAGATCTGTGTCTTTAATCGCAGCACCAATGTGACGCGCCCAGAAAAATAATTCCAGTAAATTGACCTTGATCACATCAGCAATCGAGATCGCGGATTCCAATGCTTCAATCAATTCTTTGCCTTGACCGGTTGGAAAACCGGCATCAAATGAAATTAAGCGTCCAAGTTCTTGCGCCCGCCGAAGAGTCTTAAGAACTGCCGACCTTCGCGGTTCATGGGCAAGCGATATGCCGGTTGTGTGAACCGCAACAGCGTCAGAAATGCGATCGTCAGTGATATCATCCGCGGTGAGTCGGCTAGCAGCATTACCCGGTGGCCAATTTAAAAATGTATTGTCATCATCGAGCGTAGTGAAAACATAACACTGGGCAGTCGGAGCCTGCTCATCGATGAGAACGTACGAAGTATCAACGCCTTCACGAGAGAGAACGTGCAGCAAAAATTTACCGTGTATATCGTTTCCGACCTTAGCTAAAATTCTAGATCGAGTTCCCAATCGCGACAATGCAATCGCCACGTTGGAAGCATTGCCACCAAGACTTTTGACGAACGCGTCCGACTCGATAAAGCCGCCGCCTTTACTTGTCGAAATCCAGTCGACGACGAGCTCTCCGATTGCAACCACCAGACTTGCTGAAGCGACAGTCACAGTCAACACCCGCGTGAAAGGCACGAAACAGAGGGTCAGGTTACCATCTGAGTCGATTGTTTACCAGACTTGGGCTCTAAGTTATTTTTCTAAGCTGACTGACTAAGCAGAAATTAGAGGACGCTGGAGTGTGTCCTCGAAGATGCTGGTGTAAATAGTGAAAGCCGGCTTTACAGCAGGCAGGAGAGCCAAAGCTTTATTGACCGGGCCTTTGGCTACGATTTTACCGGAGATCAAATAGACCGGCACATTGACCTTACCGAGCCAGAATTGATGAGCCACGTCGGCCTTCATGAACATCTCGACTGTCGGTTTTTTATCATACTCGCCCCATTTGATAATCATGTTCTGCCCGTCGGAACAATCCACTGTGAGGCGACCGGCTGGCTCTCTATAGTGAAATTGGACGATTAGTCTTGATTCAAGAAGTGGTGCTGCTACTTCCGGGTTCGCCTTAATATTGTTCCAGAGCGCTTCCATAATTTTTTGAACTTCTTCAGTGCTGCTGAAAAACGGCATTAATACGCCCTCTTATAGATTCCGATAACGTCTTCGTTGGAGGCTTCGCGAGGGTTGAACATGATTGCCGGGTCTTCGAGGACCAATGCGCACCATTCGTCCAAGTCCTGATCGCTCATCTCTGGCACGCCCAAAGTTTTCAAATCTGTTGGGAGCCCTACCTCAACGAGTAAATGCTCGACCGCTTTGATAAGCGCCTCGCTGGCCTCATTATCGTCCAAACTTATAGAAAAACCAAGTGCCCTTGCGGCTCTACCATATATTGTTTTTGAATATTCGAGGTTAAACCGCATGCCATGCGGAAGATATACGGCGTTGGTAATTCCGTGATGTGTTTTGAATCTTGCCCCAGTGGCATGGGCAAGCGCGTGCACAATTCCCACACCGGAATTGCTGAAAGCGATTCCCGCCATAGTGCTTGCAACCAGCGTTTGGCTGCGCGCTTCAATGTCATCACCATTCTTGGTGGCGCGCGGGAGGTAATTGAAAATTAAACGAGCTGATTCGATAGCCAGAGCGTCAGAGACAGGCGAGTTGGTAATCGTGGACACCAGGGATTCAAGGCTGTGCGTAAGCGCATCCAGTCCTGTAGCAGCGGTCATTTTCGCAGGCAAGCTAACAATCATCATCGGATCGAGGATAGCCATATCGGGAGCCAAATAACGGCTGCCAAAAACCAGTTTGCGATGATCGACGTTATCTTTGATCATCGCCACATAGGAAACTTCAGAACCGGTTCCTGCCGTAGTCGGAATCGCAACCAGAGGCTTCAGAGGGTTTTCGATATTGTTAAGCCCTTGATAATCGAGCAGATCGCCACCAAGAGATAAACATATATTTGTAGCTTTGGCTGTGTCCATGACAGATCCGCCGCCGACGGCAATGATGCAATCACATGCCTGCTCCAGCCCGTATCGCGACGCACTATTCACGCATTCAACGTCAGAATCGGGCGGCACGTCGGAAAAAATCGACACCTCGCCGCCGACTCCATCTCTGATGCCCTCGATGATTGTTGCAATAAGATTGCTTTCGACTAAAAATTTATCCGTAATCAACAGCGGGCGCGTTCCGCCCAGATCCTTGACAACCTCATATGCAGTGGCTGCAGTGTGCTCGCCAAAGACAACTTTTGTTGGGGACTGGAAGACGAAAGGATTCATGGTGTGATGACCACTAAAACGAAATATCAGCTCCAGCGTATGCTAACGCGTGGAACTTAATTATAATCTTGATGATAACAAATCTCTCATTTAGATACCGCACGAGGCGAAGTCCGTCAAATCATTTACCAGGCTTGCCTCCAGCGGATTATCATCAGTTAAGTCTCGATACGTTCCAACAAGGTAACTTGTAACTGAAAGGACTCGGCTTGATCTATTACATTCGCTCCTTGTACTATTGTCAGCCATTGTTGACATCCAGAATTACTTATTCTCCGGTAATTCTAAGAAGCCAATAATAAAACCAAGTCGACATGATCGCGTGGAACCGGAGACAATCATGATCGTCAGAGCCTACAATGGCATGAGCGACGCAATACAGAGTGACAAGCGCAAAATTTTGAGTGAAACCACTGCTGGTGCACTACGGAGACCGAATGACAGGTAGAAACGGACCTATTAATTTAACCGAATCCAAAAGCCAGCCCGCTCGAAAGCGCGTACTGGCTGTCACCATGGCAATGTCGCTCCAGCTCTTGATGCCGATGGCCGGGCTCTGCGCCGCATCGACCGCGAGCGATGAGCCCAGCGGAACTCTTTTACTTCCTTTAACTCCCAAACTCGACACCACTCCATCAGAAAGCACCACGACTGGTGCGGAGTCGAAAGCATCAAAAGCTGGCACAGCAGACAGTGATGAAGTGGTCGATCCGGATGCTCAGATAAAAACGATCGCTCCGCTTAGTGGTCCCCCACTGAGACCGAACTCGATTCTAAAGCAAGCACCGGACAAATTTGCAGTCGAAGTCGATATCGAAGACGACCCTTCGATCGCCGAACAGGTCAATGATGACACCACCTTAAAAGGCACCATTCAGATTGTCGCCGACGATACCGAATACGACCAGGAGAAGAACACCTTCCTGGGAACCGGTAATGCAGTCGCGCTGATCGGCGGACAGAACTCGAAGCTCGAAGCAGATATGATCCTCTATGATCAAAACAGCGAAGAGATTGATGCCAGAGGCAACGTTCGCATCACCCGTGATGGACAAGTCACCACCGGTAGTTCCTTCAAATTCAAAGTCAATAAAGACGAATATTTGATCACCAACCCTGATACCGAAATCAACGGTGCCACGGTTATTGCTAGAAAGGCATACGGAACCGAAGAAGGTATAGCCTTCCGGAAAGGTCAAATGACCATGCCTGACCCGATTTACATTCAGCGTAACGCGATGATGGGTCCGATCAGCTATGCCGGTGAAATTCAGCAAAAGAGAATGCACCCGGATGCTTATGTGCCTGAAAAATCATCGTTCACGTTTAAAGCCCGCAAAATGGTTTATGAGAAGTACAAAACCGAGGGCGGCAACTTAACCGTATTTGGTGGCAGAATCGAATCTGGTGCATTCTCGATTCCAGTTCCGAAATTCACAGCCAACTTGACGAAAACAGAAAACGCGGTCACCTTTCCAATCTCACCATCGATCACCAACAACCTTCAGATTGGTGGTATGCACATCGGTCCGAAGTTCAACTACTCAATCGGTAAAACTGGAATCCTCAGTTGGTCTCCGATGGTCCAGTTGGGCGGACGAAATCTTGATGGTTCCAGAGCGACGGCGGACGGACAGTCCGGACTGGGCTTATCCGGTCGCGTTTCGTTCAACAACAGACGTATGAAGTTCAACTTAGCGGCTGGTTCGGTCAACCACTTGATGGTGGCAGACTATAGCTACAACATCCGCAAAGCGCTGAGATTCAACGCCGGCATCAACAGATTTATGGAAGACGGTATTTACGGATTCCGCAGACCTCGATTGGCTGCCGAATTTGTTGATAACCACACAATCACCAAAGTCCCTTTTATAAACGGTATCAAGTTTAGAACTTCGGCCGGCGGATACCAGGACAACCCGCAGTTGATCAACTTGAACCCGCAGTATGCGGAGCTCTTCGGCGGCACGCAGCAATCGAGAGTATTCAATTCTGCATTCAAGATTCAAGAACAAATTACAGCGATGTCACACCCGCTAGTCAACGTTGGCGACGATAGATTGGGCGTCAAAGCCTTCATCTTCGGCGGAGTTGCAGCTAGAGGATATTCAACTGGTGACAAGAGCGGTTTGGCTCAGATTGGACCAATGGTCGACTTGCGTCTGAAACGATTGAGATTGCAAGGCACCTACACCAAGTCGGTGGCTCGCGGTTCCACACCATTCGTATTCGACCAATTCATTCAAGGTCAACGTTCAGCCAGTTTATTTGGTGACTTCAGAGTCAACAAATACCTGACGCTGGGTGGCGGTCTGGGCTATAACTTCAATAGCAGTCTGTTTTATCAAAAGTCGATTACAGCCGCGATTGGACCTGAAGATTTCAAAGTCCTCGTGAGTCGCGACATGATTCGCGGTATGAACCGCCTCGGTTTCGACGTTCTATACGGTGCCCCTATTCCGTTCGAAAAACTCGTACTCAAAGGTTCTCCAGACCACGGTCAATTAAGCGGGATTTAATGAGCAAGGCCAAGAGTCCAGACGAGACCAAGATAGACAAAATAGCTAAATCACACTTGCCAGCGCTGGGGATAGATCTCGGCGGCACCAACATTCGCGCCGCTGCCGTCAGAGACAACGAGATAATCACAGAAGCGCAACGCATCCCCACTCCCGAAGGCCGCGACAATATTGTCAAAGGCATCCTAGATTTGATAGGAAAGTTCCAGGAAGATGTGTTTGTCGGCGTAGGCATTGCTACTGCTGGTATCGTCAACGGTGACACTGGTGAAATTATCGGCTCGACTGGAAACATTCCTGGATGGTCTGGGACACCACTCAAGCAAGTTCTTGAGTCGAAACTCGGCATTCCGGTACACGTCGAAAACGATGCAAATGCTGCGGGTTACGCCGAAGCACGAATCCCAGAATTGAAACGCAAACGCTGCGTGGTCACAGTAACATTAGGCACCGGTATCGGCGGCGGTATCGTCATGCACGGCAGACTGTTTCGGGGCGCAAATTGGGCCGGCGGCGAAGTCGGACACATCAAAATCGCCCAGGGTAATAAACGGCTGTGTACATGTGGTCTCTTCGACTGCTGGGAAGCGTACGGCTCGGGTCGTGGCGTGATTCAAACCGCACAAGAGATGCTTGTCGGCATTACTGAAGATAAAACGCCACTAGCGAAAGATACCGATGAAATTACTACGTACGCAATTTTCGACGCGGCAGATTCCGGCGACATCATTGCTCAAAAGATCGTTGAGCGTTGGCACGAACATATCACTCACGGTTTAGTAAATATTGCACACATCCTAAACCCCGATTGCTTCGTCATCACCGGCGGTTTAAGTGAGAACGTCAATTTCGAACTGCTCCATGAGATGGTCGTCGATCGTTGCCTGCCTAGAGTCGGCGATGCAGTCGAGATTCGCCAATCATCGCTTCAGGGTCAGGCCGGAATTATCGGCGCAGCGCAATTCGTCATCGACGAGTTGATGTCTCGTTAGTCGAAACAACTCGATACTGAAAGTAGTAATGACAGTGTAGAAATGTCTATGAGTGTTTCAGCGCTCGCTTGGCATAGCAAGGTTTTCAATCATATCCCGGCTCAAGTCCTCAGCTCTTACCATCGAATAATGCTGCACTTTTTTTCCGGTTCTTACGAGCGACTTCACCGCTCCTTTACTGACGAGAATACATTTGTTCAAAAGCACAACCCGTAATCGTCGTCGCGGTAACAAGGCCGAAACAGTTTTATCGGTAATGTCGTTCTCGGATAGATCCAGGTTTGTCAGCGTTGAGATGCCGGTGAGCGGTGCGACATCCTGGTCAGTCAATCTCAGACTACTGACATTCAATTGCTCGAGGTTCTCCAGTCGAAGCAAAGTTTTTAAATTGCTTCCGGTTACAGACGTTTGATCGATTTGAAGCTTTTCCATTTTGGGCCAAGATTCCACGACAGCTTCTAAACATTGATTATCGAAGTCTCTGCAGTTGGACACCACGAGCTCTTTCAGAGGCAAAGCTCGCAAGTTTCTTAGCGTACCAGCATTCACCTCGTCACCGGCAATTTGCAAAACTTGGAGCGTCTTGCACTTCGCTACACCTATTAATCCGTCTGCCGTGAGCTTATTGCAATTGCTCAGCTTTAAGCACTCCAGATCGAGTGCTCCACAAATTTCCTCAAGTCCTCGATTGTCAACGTCAGTTGAATTGAGATTGAGAAACTTCAAATCTTTCATACTTGCTAACGCTGAAGAACTTTTCGTTGAAATGAAGATGCACTGCTCAAGCGCTAAGCGGACGATATGAGTTCTCTTCAGCGCCGTGATTCCTTCGTCGGTTATGTCCGTATGGCCTAAATCCAGGTCTTTTAGCGTTGGAATAGATGCCACCAATCGGACACCACTATCGCGAATAACCGCTCTGGAAAGATTGAGGTTTCTCAACGGCAATTCTGCAATTGCGGCCCAGCCTTTATCCGTGATGCCAGTCTGACCGTCCATCCCGCCATTGGATAAATCCAGTCGCTCTACACCATTTTTGATCGACGATAGTGCGATTAGATCGTTGTCTGTAAGCGGCGCGGTAGAAATCCAGGTGTTAGACGAGAAGTCGAAGTGAAAGGCTTCAGGTCTTACTTTCAGCGTATTAATGCTCCTCGCAACTTCGGCTGAACCCTGCGAAAGATTTATAGTTTCGTTGTTTCCCGATTGTCCAGTTCGCAGCGCCAGAATGACAATCGTCGCGAAGCATAAAATCGAAATCGTCAGTATGGT
>CAZRMH010000356.1:0-8645 GCA_964600935.1 uncultured Candidatus Obscuribacterales bacterium | reverse complement strand
CGGGCAGCCAAGAAGGGTGGCGACATGGGATATATCGCCCTTGACGACATCAAGCGGAATGATTTGCTGGCAAAAGTTGGTGATGCATTACAAAAAATGAAAGTTGGTGAAGTTTGTCAGGAGCCGATTCAAACACCATTTGGATGGCACATCGTCAAACTTGTAGATAAGCAAGGCGAAGGCGTGATCCCGTTTTCAGAAGTCAAGGACGAGTTAAAACGGCAGCTCACCGAGCAACAAGGAAATCTCGCGATCGGTGCCTGGTTGATGGAAAAGCGCAAAACCGTGCCTATCCGCATCTCACCGGAGTTTAAAAAATATATCGACGGCAAAGCTCAGGCGCCAAAACCGAACGGTCAATCATAATCCAACTTCAACTTGGCTAGTGTTGCAGAGTAGTTCTCTTAGAGCTATTCAGGCGACAATCTGAGATAATGGCAGCGCAATATCTGAGGAGTCGAGACGATGTTAAAAACCACGATTGGGTCAAAACACTTTGGAGCTCTAGTTGGAATTTCAACTTTGAGCATTGCTCTGTCAGTGTTCACCATAGGTGGTGCCGACGCTGCCAGCAAAACCGACAAAGCGAAGTCCGCTGCAACCGTCGCGGTCAGTGCACACACCGAAGACTTGGTCGAAGCCGGCGTCCGCGATCTGTCCTTTCATAAAATCAAAGACGCGCTCGTCAATTTCGACAAAGCGATAGCAGAAAATCCAAATCATGCGCTCTCTTACGCCAACAGAGCCAGTGCATACATTCAGCAAGGCAAAAACAAAGAAGCGATTGCCGATTGCAACAAAGCAATCAGCTTGAATCCGAATCAAATCATCGCTTACATAAACCGTTCGTGGGCTTACAACAACACAGGCGAGTATGCAAAATCAGTCGCCGATTGCGATAAGGCAATCAGTTTGAATCCGAAAATGGTGATTGCCTATCAAAACCGATCACATGCCTATAATCAGCTCGGCAAGCACAATGAAGCCCTGGCTGACTGCAACAAAATCATCGAGTTAAACAGAGATTTTGCACCGGCATATGTCAATCGCGCCCACACCTACATTGGTCTGAAAGAGTTCAACAAAGCAATTGCAGACTGCGATACTGCTCTCAGAATCAAACCTGATTACACCAAAGCATTTTTGAATCGCGGTCATGCCTACAGAGAACTTGGCGAACTCGATAAAGCTCTGGACGATGTAAACAAGGCAATCTCGCAGCACAGTGGAATGGCGAACGCCTATCTTAACCGTTCGCGATTGTATGAATTGATGGCTGCAAAAGACCTGGCGCAAGCGAAAAAACTTGGTCTTAATGTTAAGAAAGCCAGCGAAGATTAAGTCAGTCAGAACCCGACATCAAGCCGCTGTGGAAAGAATAAAAACGAGCCGATTTTTCAGTCGGCTCGTTTGCTTTTGTTATTTGATCCGAACAGTTTGCCAACAAGCCACGCCCAGTTTAATGCCTGCCAAGCCTAATAATGCGGCTCAGCGACTTCGTAACGTCAGATTTGATTGAAACGACTAGCGTCCGTAATACTGAACGTAACGGCCCATCGATTGTTCGTTACCGCCCCAGGTAGCAGAGGACTCAGCGCCGGTATTTCCTGCGCCACCAGACATGGAACTCGATTCAGATTGCAGCGCGCCACCGGAATCTGATTCCGCACCGGTCGCCAGAGGACCACCGGATTCTGAACTAGAGCCGGTCCATAGTGGTCCCCCCGAGTCCGACTCTGAAGCAGAGGATGAAGGGCCTCCGGACTCTGAGCCAGAGCCTATCATAATGAAGCCGGCTTCCGAATCTGCCTTAGCCGCGGTTGATAGTGTCAGACCAGCAATCACTGCCAGAGTGGCACCCAAAACTAGTCTTTTTGTACTCCTAGTTTGTTTCATGATATATCTCCACGATTTGTTTTCACGACACCATTCAGGGCAAGGCAGAAATGGCTAACACTAAGATCGTAGCAGATTGAATATGTGAACTCGACTCAAATTTTTGCCAGGACAAGTATTGATTGCGACGGACTGATGCGCGTTTAGACGATAAAATTCTTGGCAACAAGAAGGAATTTTACGACCGGGACTCTTGAAAGCCGCAATTATTCCTTAATATGGTATGTTTCCTGTGTCTCCCTACCGTAGAAGATTGGCTGCCAAATGGGTGTCGCAGATACAAAAAGAATCCGCCTCGGCATTTTGATGATCGATGCTGGACTGATAACCAGAGATGAGCTTGAGGACTGCTTGCGCATGTCTCGCGAAACGGGCCTGCCGGTTGGACGGATGTTGTTGGTTTCGGCAAAAACTACGGAGACCGTTCTGCAAGCCGCTGTCCAGGCGCAATCTCTTCTGAAGGATGGTCTGATCGATCTGGACACCGCGTATGCGGCTCTGCGAATCGTCAAAGAAGAGAAAAAATCATTCGACAGCGCGTTGAAACAACTCAACATCGTCATCGAAGAAGTAAAAATCAATAAACTGGGACAACTACTGTTAGCATCGAGTTTCGTTACTGAAGATCAACTCGAAGAAGCCCTCGCCGGTAGTGCATCAACCGGACTTCCTTTCGGTCGAATGCTGGTTCTCAACGGCGTTATCAACGAATCTCAACTTGCTGCAACTCTTAACGCGCAGATTTTAATTCGCGACGACAAAATTACAAAAGAACAAGCAATCGATGGATTAAAACAAGCCCGACGTCGACAAATTGCAGTAGAAGTTCCGCTCATGGAAAAAGGTTTCTATCGCGTTCAAACTCGTGATGCAATCCGTCTTGGTGAGCTGCTTTCATTGGCCGGCCTAATTTCCGAATCGCAGTTATTAAACGCTGTTGAACTTGGTTTGATTTCTCAAAAGCCACTTGGTCAGGTTCTTATCGAATTAAACCTGGTGAGCGAAGAAATTCTAAAAGTTGCACTGCAATTGCAAGACCTGGTAATGAAAGGCACCTTGAGACCACTACAGGCTTCGCAAGTTTTGGTTCATGTGCGCGAGACCGGACGTTCGATACCGGAAGCGGTGGCAATGATCGAACGCGGATTAACAAACGAGACAATCGACATCACCCTCAAAGATTTCCTCATGACGGTAAAAACGGTCACGAATGACGATATTCAAACAGCATTCGAAGTTTCCGTGAACAACAATCAAATTCTTGGTCGAATGCTCTTGCTCTCCGGCATAATCGACGAACCGACGCTGCAAGCCGCTATGCGTCTAGTCTTTCTGGTCAAAGGCGGACTTTTGACTATCGAACAAGCCCAACAAGCATTTGATTACAGCACACGTCACCGTGCCACCATCGATGAAGCACTGCAAGAACTCAACATTCAGCAGCCACCACCGGCGGTTTAAGCGTATCTTTTATTCAACCCTATTTGGCAGCCTTGAGTTTGTTTTCCAAGTCATCTAACTGCTTGAGTCTGGCGGCAGCTAGCTGATTTGGTGCTTTCCCTGCTTTGATCTGTTGATGACGAGTGATTTCTCCACGAATGTTGATTCGAAGCGTATCAAAGATTGAGAAAGCACTGGCAGGCAGTCCGAGCACGCCTGCAGCAAACAAGTTGTTGTTGGTTCCTCGAGCGGCAGTCAAACCAGAGTTCTTGTTGTAGCGATGGTTGAATCCTGGATAAATAAACAGTATTCCGCTTGCAACTTTGGAGGCACCGACATAGGCACCAGCACCGATGTTCTGAGTGGCTGTAAGCTTGGCTTTGTTTCGAGCATTATCACTTCGAGTGATCGCATCTTCGAAGGTTTTCTCACCACTGGCATACATCGCTGAGCGCTGAACGGCAATCTCAACTTTCTCGGGGGAGAGTTTCGTGTTTTGCACGGCTTTATCCAGCAACGCGTGATCAGCTTTCAGTCGCTCGACAGTTGCTGTTTGTGCGGTTTCCGTAGCTGGTCGCAACAAATGGCGGTGGTGTTCAGAAACGGCTTTTGCGTAAACTCTACTCACGACAGGCGCGACCATTGTTAGACCGCCCGACACAGCGAACAGAATACCTGCATAACCATTGTAGATGCGCTCACGACGGTGAAGAGACCGAAAGGCGTAGTAGTAGCCCAGCGCGTTTGTAGTATTCTTAAATACATCGAATCCGAACTGCATTTGTTGAAAAGCAAACAGCTTTCGTTTTGCAATATGGAATCTCTCGAATTGCTGCAAGTTTTGATCGCGCATATCCCTCAAAACCTGATCTTCGGCCTGGTCCAGCTCAACTCGTCCAGCCAATTCGGACATCGACCTTTCCGTCGCCAGCATCTGCGAACGTTTATCCAACAACGCGTCAATTTCATTCTTTAACGCGAGGACACGTTCGCGACTCTTCTTCGCGGAAAAACCTTTTTTACGAGCCTCGAACATGTGGAACTCGTTAATCCCGAATTCCATGCCAGCAGCGCCTGCACCGATGATCGCTCCAATCATCGGAATGATGTTTGCGGATTCTTGAACATCACGTTTGACCTGCAACGGATGTTTCAATCTTTTTCCGCGGTTATGAACAGAGATGATACCGCCGGTTAAACCAAGAGCCGAGTTGAGTTCTTGAAACGCACCATACCGCCAGCCTTTCCAACGGCCTTGCTTGGCGACTTCCTGGTTGTAATTTATGCCAAATCGTTCGAGTTCGATCTCTTTCAAGAGAATCTGCTTGGTGATGTCATCAATTTTTCCTTCGAGTTGATCAGCATTAATACTGATTCCGTCACGAAGAATTGGCGTATCACCACCTGGATCTGCCTGGGCAAGCAGATTTCCGTTGACGGCGGAATCCAGAATTGGAGTCTCACCTCTCAATAAGGATTGCATCGCCGGATCATCAGAATCAGGATCATCAAAAAATCCGTCCTTGTTTTCCGTGGTCGAATTCGCTATCGACGAAGATGCTGACGTTTGCTCACTATCAGAACTCTCATTTAAAGCTGTTGAGATAGTTTGATCAGAAGTCTCAGAGGAATTTTTTGTCGGCTCGATTGAAAAATTCGGAGCGTTCGCAAAAGATTGCTCAGAAGACGCTGCTGATTCAATCGGATTTGCTGATGGTGAGGTCGTTTCAGCGGAGGCGCTTAGCGGTTGGAATAACAGTTGAAATACTAAAATTGATATCGAACTTGATTTCAAAATTCGGGTTGCCAACATTGATTCACCTTTTCTCATTTCATGGAGGCAGTTCTGACTCCGCGCCGCTAGCATAACAATCACATGTGGACACGTTGTGATCGTTATCCTTTCAATAAAATTTCACCGATCTGGGGACAACTCGTTTTTGTTGGCAGGTTTAACATCATCGCTAGAATACATATTCGAAAAGCTCACGCCAACTCTTCTTTAGTAACTTTCATCAGAGAGCGGCGCTGCAACTAAATTACGGCGACAAAAATTTGGCAGCTCGACTCGACTTATCTGTTGATCGATCTAAAAAAATGATGTTTTGCAATTATGATTTGGCGCTGACAAATGGGTTGTCGCGTTTTTCATTCCATATACTGGTATCAGGTCCATGACCGGTCACAACGCGAGTACTATCATCCAGTTTGTACAAACGATTGGAAATCGAATCAATAATCTCTTCAAAAGAACCGCCCCAGAGGTCAGTTCTACCGATGCCACCACGGAACAAAGTGTCGCCTGCGAACAACACGCTTTCTTTGTCTTCGACTGAAAAACAAAGGCTGCCTGGAGTATGTCCAGGTGTATGAATGACGGAAGCCTTCAAATTTCCGAACTTCACTTCCTCTTCGTCGGCTAAATAGCGATCGACCGGAAGTGGATCAGTGGCGCTAAAACCGAACAAACTACATTGCTTCAAAAGGTTATCGTAGAGCCACTGGTCGCCTTCGTGCAAACAGATCTCAGCGCCGGTCTTCTCTTTGACTTCGCGACTACCAAGAACGTGGTCGAAATGAGCATGCGTGTGGAGAAGATATTTGATCTTCAGCCCGTGTTTTTCTGCAGCGGCGATGATCAAATCGACATCGCCACCAGCATCTATAACAGCGGCTTCTCCAGTTTCCTTACAGCCAATAATCGAACAATTGCAATTCAATGGACCGACTGGAAAACTTTCTACGACTAACATTTTTACTCGAACATCTCGCTAACAGAAGAGTCATCATGGATACGAGCGATAGCTTCGCCAAGCAGTCTGGCGACACTGAGTTGGACTATCTTGTCCGAGATATGCTCGCGTTCATGCGGAATTGAATTGGTGACAATCAATTTCTTGATGCATGATTTGTTGATGCGATCGTTTGCTGGTCCGGAAAGAACAGCATGTGTCGCGCAAGCATAAACTTCACGAGCGCCTTCTTTCATCAACAGATCTGCGCCTTTAACGAGAGTGCCGGCTGTGTCGACCATGTCGTCGACCATGATTGCGATTTTGCCTTCCACTTCACCAACGACAGACATAACTTCTGCAACGTTGTGTTTCTCTGGATTTCTGCGTTTGTCGATGATTGCAATTGGCGCGTCGTCGAGTTTCTTTGCGAAGGCTCGCGTTCTAGACACACCACCGACATCAGGACTGACCAAGACAATGTCTTCCAGATCAAGACTACGAATGTAGTCGAGAAGAACGGGACTGGCATATAAGTGATCGACGAGAATATTGAAGAATCCCATGATTTGCGGAGCGTGCAAGTCGAGCGCGACGACACGTTGAGCACCAGATGTGGTTAACAAATCGGCGATTAGTTTTGCTGTGATGGCCTCGCGACCGGCAGCTTTTCGATCCTGCCTGCCATAACCGTAATATGGCATCACGACTGTAATCCGGCCGGCCGAAGCGCGCTTAAGAGCATCAAGCAGAATCAAGAGTTCCATCAAATTTTCGTTGACGGGTGTGCACGTCGGTTGAATCACGAAACAATCCAAACCGCGCACGCTCTCCTGAACTTGCACATAAATTTCGCCATCGGAAAACGGAGAGATTTTGATTGGCGAGACTGTTAGTCCCATGTACTCCGCCACTTCTCTGGCTAATTCAGGGTTTGCGGTCCCCGCCAGAATGCGAAGTTCGGTTTTACCACCTGCTAACAAGCGTTGACGAGCGGGCATTTCTGCAACCAAGAGACTGTCCTCCGTGCCATTCCACGAGCATTGTAGTTGAAGAACGGCATTATATAAACTATTGATCTGCTGCTTAAGCACAAATCACTTAGCAGAAAATGGCAACTCACCGGACAGGCAGAGCGATAGCGCTCCTTCAAGAGAGCACTTAACATGCATATATGAGAGCCCACCCTGCACATATGCAGCGAACGGTGGGCGCAAAGGTCCATCGGCGGAAAACTCGATGGTCGACCCTTCGACGAACGTACCGCCGGCCATAATTATCTCATCCTGATAGCCGGGCATGTTGGCTGGTTCCGGATCAACATGGGCGTTAACAGGTGAAAACCGTTGAATGGCTTTGCAGAAATTGATCAGTCTTTCACGCGCGCCGAACTCGATTGACTGGATGATGTCAAAGCGTTTATCCAGAGGAAGCGGGCTGACTCTAAATCCGAGCTGCTCGAAAAGACTGGCTGTAAGAGCGGCACCCTTCAAGGCTGACGCCACAACAGATGGTGCAAGGAAGAGTCCCTGAAAAATCATACGGCCCTGGTTGAAGCTGTGTCCCATGTGACCGCCTACACCGGGAGCGGTGAGGCGATTGAGCGCCGAATCTACGGCGGATTTCTTGCCGGCTATGTAACCGCCAGCGACGCAGAGACCACCGCCGGGGTTTTTAATCAAACTGCCCGCGACTAGATCAGCGCCAACGTTGGTTGGTTCGTTGACTTCAACGAACTCACCATAACAATTATCGACCATGATCAAACCGTGCTTATCCACTGCGCGCACGGCATCAATCATCCGTTTCAATTCGAAATTGGAATAACTGCGCCTGCTCATGCTGTAACCGCGAGACTTCTGTAAGTAATAAATTGCCGCTGGAACGTGCGGCTTGATGGCCTCAGACATGGCTTGAAGCGATGATTGTTCGTCCTGATCGAGAAGCGGTCCAATATCAATCTGCTCGTATCTAGCGCCCAAACGAGTCAGACTGCCAGGTTCGTCGCCCACGATTCCGAGCACTTCTTCGAGGGAGTCATAAGGCGTTCCAGTCAGACACAAGAGTTTCTGAGAACTGGCGATATTACCGAGGATTGCGCAAGCGAGTGCGTGAGTGCCGCTGACGAACTGCATGCGCAAACAAGCAGACTCGCTGCCGAAGATGCTTGCGACGATATGATCGAGAGCCTCGCGACCAGCATTGTCGATGCCATATCCGGTTTTCTCCGCGAAGAATTCTTCGGTGACGCGAGCTTCCCTGAATGCTTTGAGAACCTTGTGCAGATTGGTGAGAGCGGACTCATCAATTGATTTAAAAACGTCTTTGAGTCGCTCTTCGCTTGACTCAATCAGGTCGTGAACTTTGGTTGTGGTTGTCATCTGAATTTTTCTTTGTGAAATTTGCGCGATCAATTGAACTAATTGAAGCGCGGAATCGTCAATTAAGTATAGCGATGTGATCGGAAGCAATAACCGACATATTTAGGAAGTGAGAAAACCTCCAGACACGCGTTATCCACTAGTCGATGAGGAGGATGATATGTGGAGAAACATTCGGTCGGTTATCAAGAAGATT
>CAZRMH010000355.1:0-8649 GCA_964600935.1 uncultured Candidatus Obscuribacterales bacterium | reverse complement strand
AGATTGCTCTCAGGTGGTTAGTTACTACTGTCTGATTGACCTCTTGCGGAGGTTCAGTATTTCACTACGCTTCGTTCAGATGTCCACGTAATGCAGGCTCGCTTGCTATCGTTTCGAACAGCGCTGTCTGTCGTTTCTGCAAGGCCTCTCGGCTCAACGCACTCATCCATCTGGTGTGTGCTCACCGTTTATATCATTATTTTATCACTCTACCGTCATATCACAACTCCCCCATTAGACATTTAAGGGAAGGGTAGTGGGTCTTGCCAAGTATTCCGACTTTGTTTCGATTAGACTTAGTTCGATTATTAACTCGGAATGGAACTACAGTGGTATTGCGGGTGGTGTTAGTATTATATCGCAAAGGTGTCACTTGTATATCCAGTGGATGGGCTGTTCGATATCTTTCTTGCGCGGCATTGTATCGGTATCAATGATTTTCCGGTGCTCTGGCAATTTGCGAATAGATCCCACCACGATTGCCCCTAACGCATCGGGCTGGAGTAACTAGCACGCTGGAAGCTGGAACGCGTCTACTTTCTCCTCGGCGGTACGCACAAACAAAAACACCACTCAGATTTTACTCTCGAGCGGTGTTTAAGCTACTGTCTGAAGTGCCCCTTGCGAAAGGCACAGTATTTCATCACGAGAGCATCAGATGTCTGCGTGGTGCGGGCTCACTTGCTACAGTTTCTGACAGCGCTGTCTGTCGTTTCCACAAGGCCCCTCGGCTTCAACGCACTCAACCTTTTGGTGTGTGCTCACCGCTTATGTACCTATTATAGCAAGCAAAGTATGTTCGAGAAGTACCCCAATGGATGTTTAATAGATCGGCGATCGTTATTGCCAAGAAGCCGCTTGCAGTGCGTGTTTGGGCATTTGGTTTATTAAACGAACGTGGGACTACGGTGGTGTTGCCCGTGGTGACAACTGTCTATGCGGTTGATGTGGATCGTATATCGAATGGCTATCGGGACGACTCTCGTTCAAGCGACTCCAAACTCTTGCACATCAGGCTTGGCATCTTGTTCGTTTATCAGAAAAAATGCGCAAACAAAAACACCACTCAGATTTTACTCTCGAGCGGTGTTTAAGCTACTGTCTGAAGTGCCCCTTGCGAAAGGCACAGTATTTCATCACGTGCGCATCAGATGTCAGCGTGGTGCGGGCTCGCTTGCTACAGTTTCTGACAGCGCTGTCTGTCGTTTCCGCAAGGCCCCTCGGCTCAACGCACTCAACCTTCTGGTGTGTGCTCACCGCTTATGTAATTAGTATACCAAACGAACGATATCTGAGAAGTACCCCAATAGAGATCGTTCCGGCTCCCCTTGTTTATTTCCAAGAAGTTTGTCCCTGTGGGCTTTTCAGTAATATACCCGATCAGCAATTGATGGAACTATAGTGGTGTTGCCTGTGGTGCTGATTGGATATTGAATTTATATGTGATGGATGTAAATGATCGTTCTCGATCGGTATGAAAATTCAATAGGACATGTATCTACTTGCCTCCAAATGCATGTCTGCAGTGCTCAAAAATATTTTCTGAACATAAGCCTTCTACCTATATATAAGAACGTTTGTCATCTAGAACCTCTCTTCAGAACTTGCCACCGTAGAAAGCCAGCAGCCAGCCTTTTCAGGAAACGCTAAGTCTTTTCTGACACAATTCAAAAAGCGTATGACTGTGCTGCGGAGCCCGCAGATTGACGCGCGTAATCAAGAGGAGGACGATTGCTGTGACTCAAACTACTCGTGCTGAGCGAGATTCAATGGGCGAAATGCAAGTTCCGTCGTCCGCCTATTACGGAGCAAGCACTCAGAGAGCGGTTCTCAATTTCCCAATTTCGGAGCTGCGCTTTTCAAGGTCATTTATCAGAGCGCTTGGTTTGATCAAACTAGCTTGTGCGCAGGTGAACAAGGAGAAGGGCGAACTTGATGCCAAGGTGTCTGGCGCAATAGAAAAGGCTGCGCAGGAGGTTGCCGATGGAAAGTTCGATTCGGAATTTCCTGTCGACATATTCCAAACGGGCTCAGGCACTTCAACCAACATGAATGCGAATGAAGTGATTGCGAACCGCGCGATTGAGATTCTCGGCGGTAAACGTGGAGAGCGCAATCTGGTGCATCCGAACGATCATGTCAATAAAGGCGTGAGTTCCAATGATTCTATTCCCACTGCGATTCACGTCGCAGCCTTGATAGATATAAAGGAACGATTGGTACCGGCCCTCACTCTTCTTGAAAAGAGTTTGAAGAAGAAATCCGACGAGTTCATGCCGGTAATAAAGACCGGGCGTACGCACTTACAAGACGCGACACCAATAAGGCTTGGGCAGGAGTTTCTTGGCTACGCTGGACAAATAGAACGAGCACTCGAACGATTGCAGTATGCGTCGAAACGACTGTCTCAAGTGGCACTCGGTGGAACCGCGGTTGGCACCGGTATTAATACCACTCCAGAATTCGCAGGAAAGGTGTTGGAGAAAGTTTCCAAGCTTGTTGGAATCGAGTTAACCGAAACTACCAATCATTTTCAAGCGCAAAGCACGCTCGACGAAGTTGTTGATTGTTCCGGTGTATTGAAAACGATCGCTTGCAGTTTGATGAAAATTGCAAATGATATTCGCTGGTTGGGATGCGGTCCTCGAGCAGGCATCAGTGAAATTGCTCTTCCCGAAGTGCAGCCGGGAAGTTCGATCATGCCGGGTAAAGTAAATCCGGTAATTGCTGAGTCACTATGCATGGTGGCAGCTCAAGTGATTGGAAATGATGCCACCGTAACTATTGCCGGGCAGTCGGGAAATTTTGAACTCAATGTAATGATGCCGGTTGCCGCGCATAATTTATTGGAGTCAATCAATTTACTCGCAGCCGCTGCGGAGAACTTCAGCAAACAATGCGTCGATGGAATCACCGCAACAGAACGCGGACCTGAGCTCGTTGAGCGAGGACTTGCGCTATCTACTGCGCTAGTTCCGGCGATTGGCTATGATGCATCCGCGCAAATCTCCAAGCAGGCATTTGAGTCTGGCAAAACCGTTCGCGAAATTGCGCTTGCCACCACGAAACTGACAGAAGAGGAATTGGAAGCTCATCTAGATCCATTTAAGATGACGGCGCCGGATACAAATTAGTTTTGAGTCGAGCGGAACGCACTTGGGAAATGGACTCGGAGCAAAGCACTGATTAAATGGTTGAATCGCAGAACTTAAAACACCAGTGAGGTTAGAAAAATGAAGTGGGCATCGAGCATCTGGGGACCGGAGTCGCTCGGAAGCAGCCGCGACGAGCTAAAGCGTGCAGTCGATCAGTGCGCATCTGTTCTCAAGCAAGAGCTTGATTCAATTGATTTAGCAATTGGTTTCGTCTCGCCGAACTTTGGCAAATATTTCGAGGACTTCCCGAAACTTATACAAGAAGCGCTTGGTCCCAAAGTCTTCATCGGTTGTTCCGCCGGTGGATTGATTGGCGGCGGGCAAGAGATCGAACACAAGAATTGCGTTGCCATTACTGCTGCGTCGTTGCCCGATGTGAACATCAAGCCCTTTCATGTTACTAACGACAACATGCCGAGCCTTGATGGTTCTGCAGATGCCTGGGAAAAAATGGTTGGAGTTTCACCAAGTGAAAATCCGGCATTTGTATTAATGCCGGATCCTTTCTCCATGCGGTCTGACGATATTATTCAAGGTCTGGACTACGCTTATCCTCGTGCTGTAAAAATCGGTGGTCTGGCGAGCGGTGCAAATGAACCCGGCGGTAATGCGCTTTTCCTCAATGCCGAAACTTTGAAAGATGGTCTGGTAGGCATCGCGCTTACTGGAAATTTGATTGTCGATACCGTCGTGGCACAAGGCTGTAAGCCAATCGGCCCGCCATGCCAAGTTACTAAAGCTCAGAAGCATGTGCTGTTCGAACTCGATGGAGAGCCCGCGGTCATGACCCTCCGTAAGATAATGGCGAGCTTGAGTGATGTCGATCGTACACTCGCTAAGGATGCGATGTTCATTGGTTTGGTGATCGATAATCAAAATAGAAGCATCGAGGAACGAAGACAGGAGTTTCTCACAGGTAAGAATCAAGCAGGAAAATATAAGGCTGGCGATTTTCTCGTGCGAAACATTCTCGGAATCGATCAGAACACCGGTGCCCTGGTTGTTGGTGAGATTTTGGACAGTGCGACTACCGTGCAATTCCATGTTCGCGATGCGGCTACATCAGCCGATGATCTGCGTTTTCTTTTAAAAAGATTTCGAGATGAAAAACTGGATGGTGATGCCAGTGGTGTGAAAGGCGCGCTGCTGTTCTCATGTTTAGGGCGAGGTGAATATCTTTATGGACAAGCTAACCACGATACCGATTCGTTTCGCACATATCTCGGTGCCGTGCCGATAGGCGGATTTTTTTGTAACGGAGAAATTGGCCCTGTCGGCAGTCAGACGTATTTGCATGGTTATACATCGTCTTTTGGGATCTTTCGACAAAAGTAGAGTGTTAAACTGAAGAGAGCGGTGACAATGTCTTGTTATTGTGGAGAACGCAGAATGAACGACAGACTCAAAAAGGGTGTCCTGTACTCAACATCAGTTTTAGCGATGTCAGCGGGCTTTGTAGTTGCTCCGGTTGCGGGCATAGATTCTGAAACGGGCATCAATTCTGCGTCTTCAGCGGGTGCTGCCTATGCTCAGGCGAAGAAGAAACCGGTTGCAAAAGCTGCGCCTAAAAGAGTTTCCGGTCCCAACTTAAACACTGGTGAAGTTAACAGCTATCTCAATCGGATGCGGGAAAAGCTCGACCAAAATTGGGAATTGCCTGATGGTAAAAATAAAGTGACAATTACTGCTATCGTGAATGCTGATGGATCGACCGCGGATGTAAGCGCAACAAGTTCGCCAACCAATCAAAGCGCCGAACAAGCAGCCAATGAAGCATTCGCAAAAGTTCAACCGTTAGAAGCGATGCCCGGTTCTGCAGGTGAGCGAGTGAAGCTTACGCTGACCTTTGATTCTTTTGCGGATCCTCATGGTGATACCAACCGTAATATCAGCACAAGAATGGATCCCATAATGACTCCGAAGCCTGCGGCGGAGACAGCACCTTCGAATTGAAAGGTCGACGCGGGACGCGATCCGTTGCCTGACCAGAGCAACGCCAGCGGACGAAGTGGAAGTGAAGTGATGAACATTTTCGGCCGTAAAGATAAAAGTAAACCCGGCAAGAGAGCTATGCGCTTTGCTGGTACCTGGTACGAATCCAATCCCAAAAAACTAGCGAGCGAGATTGTTGGTTATCTTGGTGCGGCGGCTGAGCAAAATGAAAATCAGGAGGGAGCGGTCTATGCGATAGTGGCTCCTCATGCCGGTTATATGTTTTCAGGCGCGACTGCCGGATTCGCTTACGATTTTGCTCGACGGTGTAATCCAAAACGTGTGGTTCTTATGGGACCCAGTCACTATGTTGGATTTCATGGAGTTGCGCTAACTCCTGATTCAGTTTTTGAAACGCCATTAGGTAACCTCAATGTCGATCGAAAAGTCGTCGATCAGCTGCTTCAGTATCCGATGTTTCAAGAATCTCGCGAAGTTCATCAACGGGAACACTCGCTTGAACTGCAGCTTTCGTTCATTCGAGAAGCATTTGGACCGGTGACGATTGTTCCTCTTATCGTCGGGCTGCTTCCTGAGCCCGGAGACGTGAGAATGGTCGGTCAGATTATCAGGCGCTATCTGCATGAAGGTGACCTTGTCGTTGTCAGTTCTGACTTTACGCACTATGGTCCGCGATATGATTACATTCCATTTGAAAGCGATGTCGCTGAAAACAGAGTCAAAGAGCTGGATTTAGAAGCTTTCGAGTGTCTGAAAAACCACGATGTCGATCAGTTTGTAGATTTCCATGATCGAACTAAGTGCACCATATGTGGTTTCTATCCTTGCGCTGTTCTATTATCGATGCTTCCTGAAAATTCGACAGCGCATCTTCTCAGATACGATACGTCTCGCGGTACAAGCCATGAGGATTTGCTCAACTCAGTGTCATATCTTGCCATTGGATTTACTGGTGAAAAGTGCACTACTAGTTGGCAGGCTGTATCCTCCCAGATCGACAATGTTTCTCTTAATGATAAAGAAAAGCATGACCTGCTGAAACTGGCTCGCCAGGCATTGGAATTGTTCGTGCGGGAGAAGAAAGTTCTTAGGCCTGCTGATTGCGAAATTGGACTCACTCCGGTTTTAAAAATGCCTCTGGGCGTTTTCGTCACATTATTCAAGAAGAAACCGGACGGGGTATCCGTGAATCCGAAGTTCGCTAAACCTGCTGAATCAGATCGCGATCTACGAGGCTGCATTGGCTACATCTGGCCGATAAAACCGCTCGCGGATGCGGTTGTCGATAACGCGATCGGTGCTTGTTCCAAAGACCCAAGGTTTATTGAGGTCAAAGAGAACGAACTTGCAGACATCGAGATAGAAATTAGTGTTCTGACGCCCCTGATCCGGGTGAGTTCAGCGAACGATATCGAAGTTGGAAAGCATGGTGTCGTGCTGTACCTAAAAGGACGCCAGTCGGTTTTTCTTCCGCATGTTGCGACAGAATACGGCTGGACTCGTGATGAGATGCTAAGTCAACTATCGGTTAAAGCTGGTTTTGGACCGCAAGATTGGCGAGACGGCGCTCAGTTTGATGTGTTCGAGTCGATTATGTTTGAAGAAGAACACACGAGCCAATAAAAATAAAAGCGATACGAGTAAAAGCGAAGTCAGAGCCCTCGATAATCTGCCGAAGGCATTAAGTCAGCCAGACCAGCATAACTAACGAAATCGCTTGAACAGCTGCGAACATCAAAAATATAACTGTGTTGTCGTCGCGCTTGATAAACCGAGCCAGCTCAGCCTCGACACTTGGAATTGCTTTCGCCTGGTTTTCGGGCTTCAACATGTCACCGGAGATGATCAAGCGAGGGTTTGAGCGCCAGAGTCCATAGGAAATCAAATCTTCTGACGAATTGTCGACGACTGCAAACTTAAGGCTGGTGATGGAAAGGCGTTCGCACTGCATCGAAATCACTTCGGCGAGCTGTGGATTGTCTTTGGCAATGTCTTGAATCGCCACAAATCGAGCTTTCAGATAGAATCGCTCAGCCCAATCAATCACTAGTGGCAAAATCATCAGGCAGAGAACGTTCCAGCAGAGAATCAGACCAAAAGCGCCACGGGTACCGAGCTCGTTGAGTTTGACCCATTGTGAGACTGGAATCATCGCCGCTAAACCCACCACTAGTGTGGCGATAAAGTACATTTTCAGTATGCGCGAAGGTGACATGCGATACTCCAGCCGCCGCGGCCATAGTGCGCCGAGACTAAACTTCCCCTGTGACGATATTGTTCCCACCCAATTCATTGCACTAACACTCCAAAACTACATGACAACCATGTTTTAATAAACACGCTGGTTTCGCCAGTGGTGTCAAGCTAAAATGACCATCTAACAGAATTCGAATCGTTCTCACAGGCATGATTGCTTAATAGCACAGACCAATAAAATTGCGACCATCCACAGAAAAAATAGCGAAATCATCTTGGCAATATCAAAACGAACCAAAGAAGATGTTCTCGAAACATCAAACAAATTCGGCGTCAATCTAATTCGATTTTTGTACGTCGATTTTTGCAGTATGGTGCGCTCGAAAAGCACGTCGCTGCCGCGCTTGAAGGATCGAATCGACACAGGGATCGGTTTGGTTAAGGGTCAGCTCGCTATGAACTCGCTTGACAAGCCGCAGTCCGATACCGGACTGGGTGCTGTCGGGGAGGTTCGAATGGTGCCTGATCTTGACACTTTTACCGTGCTTCCTTATGTAGGCACCACTGCAGCAGTTATCTGTGATCTGGTTGAACTTGACAAGACTCCCTGGGCATTGTGTCCTCGATCACTTCTTAAGAAGGTTATCGCGGAAGCCGATGAAATGGGCGTTTCCATTCAAGCTGCTTTTGAGACCGAGTTTTATCTCGGCACGAAAGACTATGATGGTCGATTTATTCCAATAGATACCAGCATTTGTTTTGGCACAGATGGGATGAATAGAGCGAGTAAGTTCATTTCAAAGTTAGTGGATTACTTGCACCGCCAGCGGTTGCAGGTCGAACAATACTATGCTGAACTTGGACACGGGCAGCATGAAGTCAGTATTACGCATCAACCGGCTCTGATGGCCTGCGACCAGTACATTATGCTTCGTGAAACGCTAAAAGGTTTGGCATTGGAGCAAGACGTTCTTGTCACGGCCGCACCTAAACCATTTGAGGAGCAGCCAGGAAGTGGATGCCATCTTCACTTGTCTGTTTGGGATCGTTTTGGCGAACGTAATATGCTCTGGTCTGAAGACGGGTTGAGTGAATTTGGAATGCATTTTGTCGCTGGCATTGTCGAGCATCTGCCTGCCCTACTTGCTGTAACGACGCCATCGGTCAACTCGTATCGCCGCTTGAGACCTAAGAGTTGGGCCTCTGCTTATAAATGTTGGGGTTATGAAAATCGCGAAGCTGCTGTTCGAATTCCGTCCGTTTATTGGGGTCATGAGATGGCTTCCAGAAACATTGAAATTAAATGCGTCGATAACACCGCAAATCCTTATCTTGCATTGGCTTG
>CAZRMH010000354.1:7118-8667 GCA_964600935.1 uncultured Candidatus Obscuribacterales bacterium | reverse complement strand
ACGATATCACTTTGATGAATCCGTACACACTACTTGCATCACTTCTCCTTGCTCAGGGCGGCATAAACACTGCGCCCTCGATATTCGTCGAGGGCGCAGTGTTTGTTTCGTTGTGTTTTTTTCTCTTCGATTTTCTCTGACTTTTTAATAGCATTACAAAAAAATTCGATGCGGACTTATCTGAAAAGATTTTGTGGTTTTTCGTTTTTTTTCTTGCGGGCAGCTTTCTGTTGATTTGAGTTTTCCTGTTCGCGCTATTAATCCGTTATACCTGGAGGGTAATTAAATGGATAATGATTCAGGCGCGGTAACCGATGAAATTGAAATCGCAGAGCAAAAAAGAATTCAAGAAAAGGCGAAGCGAATGACCAAAGAAGAAATTGATTCGGAAGGACATCGCCCGAAAGAGAAACTGGACAAAAATGCTGGTAATTATCAAGCTGAGTTTGTTGATGACAAAGAATATCTGGCGAGCGCTGGTGGCGGCCGCTCATTCAAACATTTGAATGATGAAGTGGACAAGAAGCATCAGAAAGCGCAATCTGACTCTGATAATTGTGATGCCGAAACAGCTCCTGATACTGACTCGTAAGGGTTATAGTTCGGTCGATACCTACCTATTGTCAGATGATTGATGGTTCGGGATTCAGTGGTGTTTGAGTTATGGATTATTCTGCGTGCCAGAGTCTTCTCGTTTGATAACTGAGATAGTTCCATTGGGCTCTACCATCGCCACATGTATATTCGCGATGGATAAACTGCCAGACAGACGAATCGCGCTCATCAACTCTTCTTTGGTGATCAATTCCTGTCTCATATTTTTCCACAAGATTTCTCCGTTATGCACGAGAACACAAGGTCCGCCCTCAACAACGCGCTCCAGCTTTTTTGATCTAAACGTTAAAAATTTCACGAGGTAGCTCATTCCTACAAATGTCGACATGGCAAGAAAAGCGGCAGAAATTGAGTCGTCGCTTTTAACTGCAGCAGCGGCGATCAGGTCTCCAATTGTGAACAACACGACCTGGTCTATTGCTGAAATTTGTCCGCCTTCCCGGTTGGTGAGGCGCAAAATCATCAGGATAAAACCATAAAGTAGAATGCATCGAAAAACTAACTCGTGCCAGGGTATTTGTAATTCGAACATCTTGTGGTCCTCATGTGTACGTCGATTATCAATTGTAGAAGTAAGCTATGCTTCAGAGTAAGACATTAAGGGAAAAAACGATGATCATGAAAAAGAGCTAGAGCAGCGCTTGAAAAAATTTCGGAGCTTGGAGGTGAGGGTTTGTCCGCGCTCTCCGAATGGCTCCGAGGCAATGGCGTGAAGCACTTCGCTCCAGAGGTGCCTCCGACAAAATGATTGCGGTTTTCGAATTGCAATCGATTGAGAGGGCGACGCGCCGTTAACGCTTGCTTGATGGTTTTGATCAATCGATTTATTTGTTTCGTCCTAATCGCATAGCGGTAAACCGCTAATTAAGGCGCGTTGTGTCACGCGCGTAGGGGCGAACGGAGGTAGACCGTTCTCTGTTCTACCTTCATCATG
>CAZRMH010000354.1:3153-7108 GCA_964600935.1 uncultured Candidatus Obscuribacterales bacterium | reverse complement strand
GGTGCTTTTCTGGTATAGCTCTCTGGAGCGCCTTTGGAAATTGCTGCAAGCAAAAGGTGTGGCTGAGCATCGCTACCTTGATTGACGTCTCGTTTTTTTTTGTCACTTGGAGAGTGATCGCAAACGCCAGGGCTGAGCCGATTTGAGAACCGCCTCAGCCGGTGCTAGACGCTGCCTCTAGGTGGTCTCGCAGGTGACCTTCTCATGCTCGGCCGCTTCGTCATCATAGCGCTCGCCCGTGAGAAGCGCTTTTGTCAGTCCAATTGCGTGAACTACAACGCTTGATGGCGATGACCAGTACTCCGCCGATTCCGGAGTGATCTTAATGACGCGTACACCTTGCTCCGGACCTTGTGGAAACCAAGCTTTAAGGGTTACATTCCAGAGTTCTCTCACTTTTGAAACGTCACCTGATTCATTCGCCTTGCCGGAGAGTGAGACGTATGTCTGAGATTTCGCATCCATATAAGTAATGTTCACTTGGTCATAGTGACGGATTTCACCAACCTTCGCGCTTCTTTCTTCACAGAGCAGCCAAATAGTATTGTCTTCATCTACCTTTTGAATGGCCATTGGACGGCTTCGAATCACATTGTTGTCGAGTGTGGAAAACATGACTACATGTGCAGACTCAAGAAGTTCATGGAGTCGCTTCTCTTTTCCGGTTTTCATAAATAATTCCTTCTCGTTCGTTTGGTTTTCTATGACTCCTGTAGCACATGTGTGACTGGTGACCGTCGATTGCATAACGGGTTTTGTGTAAACAGGCATCAACATTGGTCGGCAGCTATCTGCGTTTGGCGTGCTAATTCCAGAAGTGAGAGGAGCAGCCTGCTGCAAAATTTCAGGAGTCTTTCTAATGCAACATGGTTTACAACTGGCTTGGATTACCGTCCTAAAGATGTGCGATGGTTTTTTTGAAATCTTGCCTAATCTTGTCATTGCCGGCGGTGTCTTTTTTATTTTCCATCTACTGAGCAAGCTTGCTGGTAAGGCATCCCTTTCCATATCCACTCATGCCCGTGTAGATCTGACGCTTGCCTCAGCCATATCGAAACTTGTTGGAGTGGTGGTATATGTGCTCGGGCTTCTTGTTTGCGCTGTGATTGTAGTTCCGAATTTTAGTGCTGACAAACTAATCGCTGGCTTGGGTATTGGGTCCGTTGCAATTGGTTTTGCGTTTCAAAATATTTTGCAAAACTTTTTTGCAGGGATGCTTTTGTTGTGGCAAAAACCTTTTGGGATCGGCGACGAGATCAAAGCCAAGGATTATGAAGGCACCGTTGAGGATATTACAATTAGAACCACACTTTTAAAGACGCACAGCGGTCAACGCGTTTACATTCCAAATGGAATATTGTTCACTGAACCAGTAACCGTCAATACTGCATATGGACATCGCCTGGTGCACTTGCAAATTCCATTCAAAGATATTGCCGATGAGAAGGCCGTAGAGACGGCTAAAAGAGTCCTTGCTGATGTTGACACTGTATTGAAAGATCCAGAACCCAAGGTTTATGTCTCAGCTAGCAACGGAGCTATGTCTCTTGATATTTATTTCTGGGCCAATGCGCGTAATGCTGAGCTTATAGAGGCCACTGATCAAGCGACTTGGGCTCTGGACAAAGCTCTCCGGAAACTAGTGTCGGACAAACCACGAAAGGTAGCCTAATCAAAGAGTCCCGATCGACGATCCGGGCAAAATGATCTTAACTTACTCAAGCGAGTGGTCCACCTCCGCTGGTCTTAAACCGCGGTCGGAGCCTATCATTGTGTTGCTCCGCACCATAAATAGTGGCACTTTTTGAATCGTCACCGCATGTGGTGATTGTTTTCCAAATTATATTCGAAGTAAGAATCATGCGAAATAGGCGTGAACTGTGAAAACTGCGTTAAATCGACCTTCTTCTAAATCGACTCTCCTGCCATTATTGCCTCTGTTTAAATTTTTGTTGGGGTTGGAAGAATTTTCTTTCGGTATATAAGCGTCAAATCTTCTTTCAGATTCACTAAGAAGGTTAATCGCTGAGAACCGTCCGTCGCTGCGCCTAACTAGTCTACGAAGTTATCTTTCAAAAACGGATGCGTTTTTCTTTGTGGTATATAAACCGCTTAGCTAACTACCGGTGCCGATCTCGGGGGGTCATCCTGTGGAATATTTGCTATATGATGCAGATATGCAAATGACTTAAAGGTTGTGTTCAAGGATATTATGAAAAAATCAACGGAACCCTTAAACTCCTGGTGCAGTGTCGACTACGTTCTAAACATTCTCAGCACCAGATGGACTACGTCCGTTTTAAACGAGCTGCGCGAAGCGCCGAAGCGTCCCTCACAACTGATGAAAGCGCTGCCCAGAGTAAGTGCGAAAACTCTTACGCAGAGACTAAGAGAACTTGAAACCCATGGATTCTTGCACCGCGAAGCTTACGATCAAATTCCTCCTCGAGTGATTTACTCGCTGACAAATCGAGGAAATGATTTGGTTTGCTTGCTGGACGCCATTAACGAGTATGGCCACTTATGGCATATGTCCGCGAGAAATTCGAGTGCCACTATTGGTGGTGACAGCGCTGGCGATGTGAAAGTATCGCGGAGCAAACATAAATCAACAATGTCTCTGGTCCCAGCGAGTCCGGCTCTCGTTCCGCAGATCTCCGCTGCAACTGCGTCAAGTTGCCAACCGGCAGAAGAAGAAAGTGCAGAGGAAGAAGTTGAAGAAGGGGATGCGTTTTTTACATACAATCGGGACGATTATCGACGCTTGAAGAATACAAAGGCAAGCCAATAATCGGCAACCGTTTGTGTGCTAAAGACTACGTGAAAACAATTGAGATCGGATTTTGAAAATCCGATCTCAATATTACTGTGCGTTTTCAGCAGTAAGGGGGGTTAGGCGAACCTAGCTAAAGATACTCCCGGAGACGGCTGGATCTTCCAGGCTGTCTCAATTTGCGGAGTGCTTTGAACTCGATTTGACGAACGCGTTCGCGAGTGACGTTGAACAATTGTCCAACTTCTTCCAGTGTGCGTTGACGTCCATCATCCAGACCGAAACGCAGTCTCAGCACATCACGCTCGCGTGGTGTCAGTTCATTCAACATCTTCGCCAGATCCTGACGGAGAAGTTCATGAGTTACTGTTGTTTCCGGGCGGTCTGTTTCGGCATCTTCGATGAAGTCTCCGAGTCTGGAGTCTTCTTCTTTACCGATTGGAGTTTCGAGTGAAATAGGTTCTTTTGCTGCTTTGATGATCTCATGCAGTTTTACAATCGATACATCCATTGAGACTGCGAGCTCTTGTTCAGTCGGTTTGCGATTGAGTTCTTGAGCTAGTTGTCTAGTTACTTTTTTCAGTTTGTTGATCGTTTCGACCATGTGGACAGGTACGCGGATTGTGCGTGATTTGTCTGCCAGGGCGCGTGTGATCGCTTGTCTGATCCACCACGTCGCATACGTGGAGAATTTGTATCCACGCTCGTGGTCAAACTTTTCAGATGCGCGAATCAGACCGAGGTTGCCCTCTTGAATCAGATCGAGGAACGAAAGTCCTCTACCTATATATTTTTTCGCGATTGAAACAACTAAACGAAGGTTGGCTTGTACGAGCTTTCTTTTAGCCATCATGTCGCCTTGCAAAATTTTGCGGGCGAGTTCGATTTCTTCATCTGGTTTCAACAGTTGAATTCGTCCAATTTCTCGAAGATATAAACGAACGGAATCTTCGGTTGCGATTTCCCGGGAAGAAGGCAGTTCGACTACTTCTTCATCATCATCAAATTTGTCCTCTTCGTCATCCAAGATCGTAAATTGATCGTCATCCATCAGATCAAGTTCTTCCATCTCGGTACGTTTCGCGATGTTTTCGTCTTCTACGAGCATGCCGCGGACGGTTCTGTCTTCAGTGGACTTTGCTTTTGCCATTACGGAGATCCTCTTCTCAATTAAGAGAGCTT
>CAZRMH010000354.1:0-3143 GCA_964600935.1 uncultured Candidatus Obscuribacterales bacterium | reverse complement strand
GCTTAGGGCGCCAGAATTTTTCTCAAGAAAAAACTATCGCTGTTCGATTCGATGAGATAACTCTAACCCGTTGTTTTTATGACTTTTGTCCCGACGGGGACCTTTTAAGAACGGGGGGAGAATGTCGGCGAATTGCCAGCTATGAAACTATCGTATGTGTGGAAGGCGTCTTCAAGAGGTTTCTACACAGTTCCTTTATATTTGCATTAACTTCGAATGCATTTTTCTCAATAGAGATGAACGTGTAGCTACCTGGCGATGCCGCCGAAGCAAACAGGGCACGCTGCTGTTGGCAACGGCTTATCGTTAGTATAAGTGCGAAATTCTGCTTGTACATACCTTGTTAAGACAGTTTAACCGTGCTTGACCACTTGCTTGCGCTCTAGAAGCTCATGTGCTGAGGCTTTGGTGGTCTTAAAAGGAGTTTCTGTAAAACTGTTAATTGGACTGCAATTTCGTGATTTCACCACTGCATTTGCAGTGTTTCGATCACATGCTCAGCACATGGAAAAGCCTTCAGTTAAACGGTTTTGCGGTTTCTACGTATCTACGAATCTGCTTTTGCCTTCACTTTACGCTTCGTTGTTTTTCCCGTTTGCGCGTCGGCAACGCGAGCCGATTGAAGGTCTTCTTGCAGCACACGGAGCTGATCTCGGAGTTGCGCCGCTTGTTCGAAATCCAAATTTCGCGCCGCGTTTTTCATTTCTTTTTCGAGTTTGCGGATCACTTGGTGGATGTCAAGACCGTGCGCATCAAGCACTTCTCGGACTGTCGAAACCCATTTCTTATTGGACTCTGATTGCTCGTTTTCGTTTTTCCGACCGCGCAATGCTTCGAGAATGCTGTTGGTCGCGTCTTTTATGATGGTTGTCGGCGTGATCCCATGTTTTTCATTGTATGTCTCTTGGATATTCCTTCTGCGCTTCGTCTCTGAAATCGCTTTACTCATCGAGTCCGTCATTCGATCTGCGTACATAACGACTTTACCGGCTGAGTTTCTGGCGGCTCTGCCGATAGTTTGAACAAGCGATCGTTCTGCCCTCAAGAAGCCCTCTTTGTCAGCCTCCATGATGGCTACAAGACTAACCTCAGGTAGATCGAGACCTTCTCTTAATAGGTTGACTCCCACGAGCACGTCAAAGGCGCCTAAGCGCAAGTCACGCAGCAATTCGATTCGTTCGAGTGCCTTGATATCACTGTGCAACCAGCGCACCTTTATATCTATTTCCTGGAGGTAATCAGTCAAATCCTCCGCCATTCGTTTCGTCAGTGTGGTGATTAGAACGCGTTCGCTTCTCTCGCGACGTTCTTTGATCTCTCTTATAAGGTCATCGATTTGTCCTTCGATTGGTCTGACATCAATATTAGGATCGACAAGGCCGGTTGGTCGGATGATCTGCTCAACAATTTGTTCGCTGACCCCCAGTTCCCAATCGCCTGGTGTGGCTGAAACGAAAATCATCTGCCCGACTTTGTTGAGAAACTCTTCGGCTTTGAGCGGTCGATTGTCGCGCGCTGCCGGGAGTCTGAAGCCATAATCGATCAGTGTATTTTTTCGTGCCAAATCGCCTTTGTACATTCCATGAAGCTGCGGAATGGTTACGTGTGATTCGTCGATAAACGTAAGGAAACCGCCTTGACCAAAGCGTCTTATGAAATAGTCGATCAGAGTTTGTGGTGGCGCCCCTGGTTCACGGCCTTCCAAGATACGCGAGTAGTTTTCAATCCCGTTGCAGTAGCCGACCTCTTTCAACATCTCGATGTCGAAACGAGTACGTTGCTTCAAGCGCTGAGCCTCAACTATTTTGCCTTGATCGAGCAGCGCACGAATTTGCTCTTCGAGTTCAATCTCGATTTGAGCTATTGCCGCTTCCAGTGCGAGTTCATCGGTGACGTAGTGTTTTGCCGGATAGATTTTGATCTCTTCCGGAAGTTCTTCAATCTCACCTGTAACTGGGTTTACGATTGTTATCCGTTCTACTTCATCGCCGAACAGTTCAATTCTAATAACCCGCTCTTCATAGGACGGGTATACCTCAATGACGTCACCGCGTGCGCGAAAACGTGCCCGTTCGACCACGAGGTCGTTTCTCTCATAATAGATACCGACGAGGTCTCGAAGGAATTGATTGCGGTCAAGAAGATCGCCGACTTTCACTCCTAGTGCTGCCGAAAGATATCGCTCCGGAACCCCGAGACCGTATATGCATGATACTGATGCGACTACAATTACGTCATTGCGTTCCCACAAAGAGCGTGTGGTCGAGTGACGCAGGCGGTCGATTTCGTCGTTGATGCTAGCTTCTTTTTCGATGAACGTATCGGTTGATGGAATATACGATTCCGGTTGATAGTAGTCGTAGTAACTGATGAAATATTCGACTGCATTATCTGGGAAAAACTCTCGCATCTCATTGCAAAGCTGAGCAGCCAGAGTTTTATTGTGCGCCATAATCAATGCAGGCTTTTTAGTCTCCTGGATCACATGAGCCATCGTCATGGTTTTCCCAGAACCTGTTACGCCCAAAAGCGTCTGATGCTGCAGGTTTGCCATGACGCCTTGTGATAGCTTGTCGATTGCTTGGGGCTGGTCCCCAGCTGGTTTATGTGGTGAGTTTACTTTGAATTCTTGATCTTTCATCTCTGCTCTAAATTCGAAATTCCATGTCTTGTATATTCAATTTTTTTCAACGTGAATGTGAAACGCTTAACTCGTTTGTTCATTCGGTTCGCTTGGGCTGAAGGTTGGTATTACCTGTGGTGCCAAAAGCGGTTTGCTAGCCCTTAAGGGAACGGTTTGCCAATCCGAAGCTGAAGTTTTTGATGTCGTTCTAAAGCAAGTCTGGTTCAAACATAATTCAAACACACAACCATTGAGCCTGGTATTTTTTGTTCGGCGAACTTATTGACCGTCGAAAGGTTTAAGAACGAATAGAGTTCTTGAATCAGGGTTTTTCTCGTACTCCGAACGAAACTAGTGTTATCCGGTCGGAGTTTTCTCGGTTTCGACTTCTTCGACTTCTACTGAATGTGGTTTTTTCAGTCCTTGTTCAGCATCTGCCGTTTTTGTAATGGCCTTGCGATTCTTGTCGTTTTTCTCGCCTTCTTCGATTCCGGCGACGACCTGGTCTTGCGCGTCACTG
>CAZRMH010000353.1:0-8681 GCA_964600935.1 uncultured Candidatus Obscuribacterales bacterium | reverse complement strand
TTACTGCGGACACAACTTTCGATTGCAATACCCATTGAATCGCAGCTTGAGTTAATGTCCGACCGCCGTTTTGCGCGAGAAAACCTAGTTGTTGACAGGCTTTCACGCGAGCGTTGATGAAGTCACGCGGCCAATTTCGGCGCATATCGCCAGAATCAAAACTAGCGTCAATATCATACTTGCCGGTCAAGAAGCCGTTGGAAAGAGGCTCTCGGGCGATGATTGCACAGCCGACTTGATTGGCGAGCGGAAACAGATCCAGTTCCGGTCCGGTAGCGAATATATTGTATGGAATTTGGATGCTATCCGGTTTAGACATCATCAGCGCGATTTGACCATCACGAGAGTTGCGAGCGGATATTCCCCAGGCGCGAATCTTACCTTCGTTTTTCAATTTCATCAAAACCGAATAGGTTTTCTCATCCTCTAAGACATCCGAAGGTGGGTTGTGAAGTTGGTAAAGGTCGATGTAATCTGTTCTCAGCCTTTCGAGGCTTTTATCAAGAGCAAACCTTACATAGACTTCATCGAAAGTTTGAAATCCGTAACCTTGATAGAAGTCAGAACCAACTTTTGTAGCCAGAACAATACGGTCACGTTTGCCCCGAAACGCTTTGCCCAACAGCTCTTCGCTGTGCCCCCAGCCGTAGACGTCGGCAGTATCAAAAAAATTACAGCCCAAATCAAGAGCTCGATCGATGGCATCCAGGGAAATTTTGTCGTCAGTAGCTCCGTAGCTATTGCCGTGCCGGTTTCCGCCGATCGGCCAGCCGCCGAAGCCGACTTCCGATACTTTGATTCCTGTTCGTCCGAGCTCCCTATACTTCATCTGCGACCGCTATCTTTGCTCCTATTTCAATTATGCTGTTGCGACTCCTTCATCATTCGTGAAGGCTGACCAAATTTGATCATTTAGTGTATTACAATTGGCAATCGGCTACTGGATATCCCGGGGAACAACTAAAAGGCATGGACGTTTACGACATAACGATCATCGGCGGCGGTCCGACAGGTCTATTCGGAACCTTTTACGCAGGGCTTAGAGGCCTCAAGACGAAGGTCATTGATGTACTACCTGAGCTTGGTGGACAGCTTACCGCGCTGTATCCAGAAAAATACGTCTATGACGTTGCTGGACACCCGAAAATTCTGGCGAAGGATCTGGCGAAGAATCTTGCTCAACAAGCGGCAATTTTCAAACCTGCATTGTGTCTGATGGAAAAGGTCAGCACGATTGAAAACATCGAGCAAGATGGCGAAAAGCTCTGGAAAATCGTCACTGATAAGAACGACAACCACTTGACTAAAACCGTGTTGTTGGCTTTAGGAGCCGGCGCATGCGTGCCCAAGAAACTCGACCTGGAGTTGCCTCCAGGCTGGGAAGATAATTGCGTTTTCTACTCGGTAAAGAGCAAAGAGCGTTTTCGAGATAAAGATGTATTGATCATCGGTGGCGGCGACTCTGCCGTTGACTGGGCAAACGAATTCTCGGTTTTGACCAACAAGGTCACCTTGATTCACAGACGCGACCAGTTCCGCGCTGTGCAAAGCTCAGTCGAAGAGATGAAGCGCAACAAAGTCAACATCAAGACTTTCTATGAAATCAAATCGGTAAACGGTGATGCTAACCAGATTAGTGAAGCTGTGATTTTTGACAATCGCACCGGTAAGGAAGAAACCATCAAGGTTGACGCGCTGCTTATCAACATCGGCTTCGTGATTAACCTCGATTTCCTGCGCAGCTGGGGATTGTTGATGGACAAAAACGCCATCATCGTCAACGAGAAGATGGAAACCAATCTCCCTGGCGTTTATTCGGCTGGAGACATCGCTTCTCACCTGGCAAAGATGAAGCTGATTGCTACAGGTGCGGCGGAAGCGGCTACAGCCGTCAACTTCGCAGTGACCTACATCAATCCACAAGCAAAACTTTTCCCTGGTCACTCATCGAACTTGAATCTCAGTATTTAAGTACGTCGAAACCTCGGTTGAAAACATTTAAAAGGAAGCGAGAATTCGCTTCCTTTTTTGTCGTCACACTGTGCTTTTTGACAGCCCATTAAATATTGTGAATGGAGAACCTTGTCAGTTCGACTGATTAGTTGATGTTACTTGGCAATTAAGGGAGAATCTGGCAACCCCGAACTCTTGATAACATTAATTAGACTCGCGCCCGGGCTCAAAACGCTGCATATTGTGCCGCAGCGCACCACCACCGCTACATATAGCGCCATACAAATGTAGTATACTTATACTATCGAACAGTCACCTAATGGATATGAGGATCGGATCGTGTTTTCTGCTAACGCTATCAAGGTACTCGAGAAAAGATATCTTCTGAAGGATTCTCAAGGAAAACCGACAGAAGATCCGAGCGCGCTCTTTAAGCGCGTTGCCAACCATATCGCCGAGGCAGAGAAAGGCAAAATTTCGCCGGCTGAAGTTAACGCTCTGGCGGCAGAATTCTACAACCTCATGTATAACCGCGATTTTATGCCGAATTCTCCAACACTGATGAATGCTGGTAAAGCCGGTGGGCAATTGTCAGCCTGTTTTGTGTTGCCTGTTCCGGACTCACTGGAAGGTATTTTCGATACCTGTAAAAATGCAGCACTGATTCACAAAACCGGGGGCGGCACAGGTTTTTCGTTCAGCCGCTTAAGACCGGCGAACGACCCGGTAAATTCATCAATGGGTGTTGCATCTGGTCCGGTCAGCTTCATGTCGGTATACGATGCGGCGACCGAAGCGATCCGACAGGGCGGCACCAGGCGTGGTGCCAATATGGGCATGTTACGCGTCGACCATCCTGATATAGAGCTGTTTATCGCCTGTAAAAGACAAACCGATAGGCTCAATAACTTCAACATCTCAGTGTCAGTGACTAACGCATTCATGAAAGCATTGGCTGAAGATAGTGAGTACGACTTGATTCATCCTCGCAGTGGCAATGCAGTTCGCCGAGTACGAGCCCGAAAGATATTCGAACTGATTGTCGAGAACGCACACGCTACCGGAGAGCCGGGGCTAGTTTTCATCGATCGAATCAACGAAGAAGATCCGGTGCGTTTGCATATTGATGAGAATGGTGACCCAATCGCTGGAACTGAAGACATCGAAGCGACCAATCCATGCGGAGAACAACCGCTTGGCCCAGGTGACGCGTGCAATCTTGGATCAATTAACGTGGCACATTTCATCAACGATACGAAAAACGATTTTGATTGGGCAGCGTTAGATAAGACAATCAAATTGTCTGTCAGGTTTCTGGATAACGTCATTGATTCGAACAATTATCCTTTGCCTTTTATTGCCGCCGCGACTCTAAACAACCGTCGAATCGGTCTGGGAATTATGGGATGGGCCGAGGCTTTGATTGAGCTTGGCATTCCTTACAACTCGGAAGAAGCATTGAACAGAGCAGAATCGTTCATGCAATTTTTCCAGGAGTCGGCACACGAAGCATCGAGAGCATTGGCATCAAAACGAGGCGTATTCCCGAATTGGCCGTTTTCGATCTGGCATGAAAAGAATGAAAAATTGCGCAATGCAACCGTCACAACGATTGCCCCAACCGGTACGATTTCGATTATTGCCGGCACATCGTCAGGCATCGAGCCACTCTTCGCGATCTCATATGTGAGACGAGTGATGGGTGGATCGGAACTAATCGAGGTCAATCCTGTCTTCGAACGAATAGCAAAAGAGCGCGGATTCTACTCCGAAGAGCTCATGGAGCGGATCGCCAGAGAAGGTACTCTCAAAAATGTGGAAGGCGTTCCGGATGACATAAAGAAGGTATTCGTCTCTTCGCACGACATCGGCTTCAGCTGGCATGTGCGGATGCAGGCGGCGTTTCAGAAGCATACCGACAACGCCGTCTCAAAAACGATCAACTTCCCGGTCGAAGCCACCTTCGAAGACATTGAGAAAGCCTATCTACTGGCTTGGGAACTGGGTCTCAAAGGCATTACCGTTTATCGTGATGCATCGAGGCAGTCGCAGGTTCTCAATATCGCAAAGACAGACCCGTTGAAAAAGCTGAAGGAGATCAGCACAGCAAGCTCCTCCTCAACTCCGGCACAAAACAACGACGCAGAACAATCAGCCGAGACGAAAGATATAGCAACCATATCAACGAGACATCCTCGTCATGATACAAAATTAGTTGGTTGCGGACCGGCGGCCCAAGCGCCCTCTCAGTCAGCATTTAGAGGAACGCCAAAACAATTCCAGTCTCAGGAATGTCCTGAATGCGGCTTCCAGTCGAGAGCATTGATCAAGTACGAAGCCTGCCTCATGTGTGTATCCTGCGGTTATACTAAGTGTTAACCAGTCAACATGCGGATCCTGAACGCGTTTCTGGCAAGAACACACAAACATCAGGCGCCCGCAGCAGTCACAGGGAGAGGTCATGTCAATATTAGTCGACCACGAAATTAGAGAAGAAGTCAGCTCAGGACGTCTTATCATCGAACCGTTCGATGACTCTCTGATTCAACCTAATTCTATTGATGTGAAACTGGCTGACCAGTTCTCATGGCACGAACCCGGCGACAGCATCATCGATCCGTACAAATCCGAAAGCGTACTCGAAGGTCTGGTTCACATCGTTGCAGACAGCATTGTTCTGCAACCAAAGCAATTTGTTCTCGGCGCCACAGCTGAAAGCTTGACCCTGCCAGACGATATTGTCGGACAACTTACCGGCAAATCAAGCCTGGCAAGACTCGGAGTAATGGTCCACGTGACTGCCGGCTTCATTGACGCTGGCTTCAGCAACCCACCAGCGCAAATTACTCTCGAAATCGTCAACGTCGGCACAAGACCGGTTCGTCTGCACGCTGGTATGTCCATAGCTCAAATGGTATTCACCCGAACGGCGCGCTGCGAAGTTCCATACAATTTAAAGCCGAACGCAAAATACAACGGTCAACCAGCCGCCGCTCACAGCCGCTACTATTTGAATAGTGCTGGATAAGGCGCCAGACTCGATCTCGAGACTGACAATTTTCAAATTTCGAAGAGCTGGGTATTGACGCCCGGCTCTTTATGTGAAGAAGTTAATAAAGAACAGTGGGAATAATCCCATGCACCACGTACTCTCACGAATTTACCCGAGGCTCCACAGGATCTAAGATTCATCTACCGCTGCACAAGCGAGGCACAGTTCCTGAAATATTAAGTGCCAGTTTTTATTGTCGGAGGATCGAATCATGGGTGATGGACCTTTCAGAGACCCGAAGCCACCAGAATCAACACCTGGTCGCGCGCCATATGGCGGTCTCGCACCATTAGTAGATGAGATGGGTAAAGGAAAGCCCAAATCGTCAGATCCTTACTTTACACCACCGCCCGATGGCGGAAGAGGAAGAGGTACGCCTTTCCTCGATCCACCTGCGTTCAAGCCCGGTGGCGAGCAACCACCTGCAGCACAGCCTCCAGCGGCGCGCCCACCAGAACAACGTCCGACCGAGCAACCAAAATGGAAAGCGCCAACCAACACTCCGGATTGGAGTTCAAAGCAACCATATAGTGGTGGCGATCCAAGTGGTGACAAACTCAAAGATGCTGTCGGTAGCAAATCTGAATTAATGGTCAAAGCACGCGATGTTCAACGCGGCAGCACGACCAGTAAAGCAATCATCGCAGGCACCGCGTCCGGTTTACTCGCCGAGCCGATGGTCAAAGGAATGGGGCTACTCGCTGATAAGGGCTCAGCTCTGGAAGGCACAGGTCCTTTGAGCAGGTCAGCGCGCTGGGTATCCAACGGTTGGAAGTCGTCCTACGACCCAGTCGGCATTTTCTCGAGCAAAATAGCCAGAGAAGAAGAACTCGTCACCAAGACATTCACGGGGATCAAAGAGACCCACGCGCTCGACAAACAACTGCTCAGTAAAATCCTGGATACATCGAACCCTGCGTTAACCGCAGAAGAATCGAAGCATCTAGTAAATTTGAAATCGGGACTGAAGATCAAAACAAACGAAGCACTTGCTGAAGCGCTGGTCGAACGCCAGACCTATCTCAATCCAGATGCAATTAAAACATTAAACGCTGGAAAAACTGCTGAACATTTGACCACAATCCGGGCATTGGAATTGTCGCGCGATGGCGGCAAAATTCTCACCACCGCAGAACGTCATCTGCTAGAAACTCGTCAGTTGGCTCTCACAAAAGCAGACGAATATTTGATCGCTTCCAAAACCGCAAGCACGGAATCGAAGTGGTTCACTCAAGCGGGCGCCATAGACAATGCGAAACGCTCTTTCCTCTACACTCTCGGTACCGGCAGCTTACTCGCAGCCGACCACTCCGTGCGCGATCGTATGTACGGTCAAGATGCCAAATCGTGGGAATCAAGCGCTTTCACCGTTCCACTAGCCGTCACTATGGGAACCGGATTCAAAGGCAAGGCTCTCCTCGCCAGTGGTGCACTTATCAGTGGACACGTTCTCGACGGCGCCATCGAAGCACCAAAGTGGATTCCAGAATCGTACAAACACTTCTCCGCATATGACGCAGTGCCTCTCGGTTTGGCATTCGCAATCGCGACGCCAAGCAAGAGCAAACTGGCAAGAACTCTCCTTGTCGGCAGTGCCGTCATCGGTGGAAACGCGCTTGAGAGCTCATTTACACCAGCATCGACAGGCGATGTAGAAACTACAGCCAAAGCACAAAACATCAAAGACAAGACGGAACGTACCTTCTCGTCCTACGACAAGACGCTTAACAGCTTCAAAGATCTCGGCAAGAAGAACGAAATCGTGCTTGAACAAGACCTCGCTCAAGTACTTGTCGAATCAAATAAAAACTACTCGAAGATGAGTCAGGAAGAAAAGCTTGGCGCACACCGCACTACTGCTGTGCTAGCACAAGCACTCGGCGAAAACCGTCTCGAAAAGGGCACCAGACTAAGCGCACAGGCCACCGACAAACCAACATACATTCTTGACGGTTTGAATATGGATATGGGTGGAGATTCGCTGGCATTCCTGCAGATGGCGCGCAACAGCGTCAGAGGCTCGAAAGCCATGACTGAAATCATGATGGGCAAACAAGCCTACGGCACTGTCGTCACTGAACAAGAAGTCAAAGACTTAGACAGAGTCGCAGACAAAGTCAACACCGACATCGAAGCAATCAATGGCAAACATGACATCGGCAAAGCGATGGAGAAGCTCAAAGCCTTTATCGACCGCGGCACCACATCCAATGGTGCGACATTCAATAAAGAACTTGCTTTCCACAAAACTTTCGTTGATGACATCAACCGAAAACTCGGACGCAACATGCCACAGCTTCGCAATGAAAAGGGCGAGCCCAATCCAGACGCAACCATGATGGTCTCTAAGCTCTTGAGAGATCAGGCCCTGGCAAAAATGGCTCAAGCTGCATACAAGCTCGACCACGGCAACGATCCAATCGCAGCCGGACAGATGATCTTCGGAACGCCGCAAGGCAAAAACGAATGGTTGCCTGGCACCCAGAATCCAAAAGGATTCGATGGTGCACTGGAAGCAATCATGCTTGCCGAGCGCCTCAACCCGAACAATCAGGATCTGCCTGAATTGAAAGCAATCGCAACACGCCTTGCCGATCAAATCAAAGCGAAGATTCCAGATCAATACAGCAACTACAAATCCAATCCATGGATGATCAAACCATAAGTCTGATTCAACCCTGGACCAAACATAAACCTGATCTTTCCAAGAGCCAGAGTTAACCTTCGAATTTGAACTTTCTTGCTGGCAAGATCGTTAAAGAGAATAGAGGGTAAACTCGGAGCTCAAAATGAAAGCCCCAATCGTAACTGTGATTGGTTCTCTTTCGTTCGCCTCAGGTTGTTTAACTGTCGCAGCGAACAGCGATAGACTGACAACTGGACTGGATCTGGTTTCACGAACGAAAGACGACGCAACAACGGCCGGCATATTTCTTTGGCAGATCCTTGCCTGCTTCGAAATATGCTGGCCGTTGATTTTTTTGACCTGCGCTCTCGGCTACGCGACTCTTCGGGTTGCACAGAAGCCGGTTGCCGCCGTTGTTCTATTCACACTGCCTGTGATCGCGGTGGTCTACACGACATGGAGACTGCCGCGTCCATCCGAATTCGACATCTCAAACTACTCATATGCTGGAAACATAGAATGCGTTTGTACGGTCGAATCGATCGTCAGCAAAAACAGCATGATATGCCGCTCTTCAAAGTTAGTGTTTCCTTCCAACCGACGGGTCGAAGGGAAATTGCACGTCACCATATTCAGTGGCTCGTCCAAAGAGCCGTTAGATTACCGTCCATTTCAGCGCCTTCAAATTTTTGGAAAACTGACTCCCGTCCATCATACAAAGTCCTCGTGGCAACGAGATCCAGCTCACAAACTGGTTCTCAATGGAGCGTTTTCGCATCTTTCGACGGAACCCGGGAATGTGAAAGTTTTGACGGACGAGAAAGGGAGTGAATGCTTCGATCACGCCTTCCGCCTAGGATGGATTAGTTTTTGGCAGAACGGCAGAAAAGCAATAATTCAGACTCACGTAAAAAAACTCGGCGAGGAGCACGGAGCATTGCTCGCCTCCATGGTTCTCGGTGACCGCGTCGTGCAATTGTCCGATGACTTAAAGTCATTGTTTCGAACTGTCGGCTTGTCGCACTTGTTGGCGGCATCCGGTTTCAACCT
>CAZRMH010000352.1:2085-8683 GCA_964600935.1 uncultured Candidatus Obscuribacterales bacterium | reverse complement strand
CCCCTGCGACTACCGCGACTGCGGTCCGTCGACCATCACGGTCCGCATCCAGGAGACCTACGTCGACCGCTACGGCAACGTCGGCTACACCGGTCGCGTCATCCTTCGCACTGCCTGGTACGACTCGTACTACGGCTGCTACGTCTACCGCGACGACTTCGGTCGCATCGTCCGCGTCCGCTAGGTCGCATCATCCGCGTCCGCGGACGTGGAGTCATCGAAGAAGGTGCCTCTCGCCTCCGCTGATTGCGGCTTCATCTGAAGCAAATTGTCTCAGTCTGGTGGTTCGGTCGGCCCTTGCCGGTTGAGCCTGCCAGAACAAGTTGTGCTCAGTTGGGGGGAAGGTGGTTACCAGTAATGGTTTCTGCCTTCTTCCCGTTTTCGATTTATCTACTACTCCATGTCGGTGGTAAGAGAGGAGGCGGGTTTCGAAACCAATCAATGATTTAAACGAATTTGCGGCCGATAAAAAAATGGGTGTGAAATTCGCGTATAGCGGGTACGAAGGTCGTAGCTAGCTTAGCTACGCTAGTTCGTGTAAGCTGGTGGATAGTGATTTTCGGTTCCCCTGAGCAGGAGTGAATATGGCATCTCAAGACAACATGATGTCAATCAACACGGTAGCAGCCCGACTGGGTTTGTCTGTCCACCAATTGCGGCGCTGGGAGTTGATGTTCGGACTGGAGATCAAACGCGGTCGCGGTCAGCAACGTCAGTATCGCCCGGAAGATATGACGATCCTTGAGCGCATCAAAGAGTTGGTAGAGCAAGGATGGCCGACATCACAGATTCGCCCCCAGATTGAAGCCGAGGGTCTAATCACACCTAAGCTGATCGGCATGCCGACGCCTCCAGGAAATCCTGAAGTGGTGCTCGAGTCTCTGATCGGAATGAGAACCTTCTGCGAACGCAGATTTATTGAAATTTCCCGACAGATTGACGAACTCCGGCAATTGGTCATTTCGTTGTCGCTGAAACAGGAATTGTCCGGCGAGAGTGATTCGCCATGGCAGCCGATGGAGGCGCCAGAGATGGTCAAGGAAGAGCCTCGACCAGTTTTACCTCCGCAAGAGATAACGCTTGGACCTGAAATGAAGGCTTCCGTGATCCCACCGCCGAATTATATTCCTGGCAATCCAGCCAATCCTGCCGCCCCAGTAGCGGCACCTGCGCCTGAGGCTGTCAGTCTGGGTGAAGTGACCGATCAGAATTACCTCACTGTGCTTGGCCGGGCTCTGGATTTAATCGGCTGGACTGATGAGGAGGCTGATGAATATTCTGAAAAAACGTTTGGAGTGCCGCATTGGGACGAGTTGGGCCGCAGTCAGGCAGAACGTCTGGTCGCACATCTCACAGTTTTGCTCAATCAAGACCGTGATCCCGATGTCGTCGAGGACGTCTCGCTTGACTCAGCACAAGACCAGTCGATGACCGCCGATATAGGCAGCGTGACCGCACCATATCCAGGACCTCCGGAAGAACTTCACTTCGGCGTCGGTGGAGCAACCGACATGCAGTTAGCGCCCGATCAGGGTGCGGCTCAGGGCGACGACTATGATGATGAATTCTATGATGATGATTTCAATAATGTTGGTGGCGCCGGCGGTGGTGCAGCGCAGACCGGAACTTCCGAGGATGGCGGGCAACAGCAACAACAGCAACAGTATCCACCACCTTACGAACCACCCGCCTAAAACGGCAAAAACATGCGTATTTACACATATCTTGAAGAGGTCGGTCCGAGTAGAGTAATGGAATGGTGAATGTGCGCTAAACAAACTTTAGAGGCTGTTCACCGTTTCGGGTCCGAAAAACAGATAACGCAGATACTCCAGAAGAGAGGAATCAGGGATGATACCTACCGAGGGCAGCACCGGTTCTGCGAGCAATTAGGGTGATACCATTTACGGTATCACCTGTTTTTTTGCCTTGTTCTAGTGTTATTGTTGCCGTTCTCTCTTGGGTGCACGACGGACAGTGTCGGTCATTTGTACGGCGACGTAGTTCGAGGCGCGCCGTAGCTGTCGGCAATTTTCATCCTCAGGTTTGACGCGATATATCACGCGCTCGCTCCGCTAGTTATCACAAAGGGATATTTGAGCTTTTAATCTATAAGAGCTCCTGATTGGTTCTCCCTTATTGAGATTGTTTCTTCGTTCTTGCTAGTGTCTAGGTGTTCACTACTCGCCGAATCACCAGGATACCCAAGACACCACTGCTCTAAAGCAATACGAATAGCAAAGATCAAAGCATTTTGTTGTTCGGTGTCTCACTGCCTGATGGATTTCCGAGAAACGAGAACATCGTTTCAGATTTATCAACGACGTAAGCGCCCGAGTTCGGGTGCTGAATAACATTAGGAGTCAAACAAGCTATGAATATTCAGGAGCTCGCCACAATTCGGGATCGCATGTACCGCGACCCTGAGCTCCTCGCTGTGTACGAGAAGGGCGACAAAAATTCCAAGGGACAGACGCGACACGACTTTGTCCATGGTGACGAGGTTCGTGACCTTGCGATGCAACTCACTTCCAAGTTCAATCAGGTCTTCCCTGGCATGATCGACGAAGTCACTCGCGAGTTCGTTATCCCCTGCGCGGCCTGGCTGCACGACATCGGACGGTCCATTGACCTGGACAAGCACGACATCGAAGGCGCCAAGCTGGCCAAGAAGTATCTTGTGAGTCGTGGTGTGCCCGCTGACCTCCGTCAGCGGATTTGCCGCATCATTGCTCTTCACCGCGCCGGCAAGGTCATCAAGCACGGGATTAAGTCTCCCGAGCATGCCATCGTGGTGATTGCAGACAAGTGCATCGGGGATGAAGGTCGCGTCCGTCCGGACAAGGCTTTTGTTCTTCGTCTTGCCAGTCTGGTTCGTCTCGGAAAGTGGAGTGCTGCTCGCATCAACTGGTGGAGCAACGCGCCGCACGACCGAGTCAACTTCGCGATCAAGAAGGCTGAACTGGACCTGGACTTCCACGACGACACCAAGCGGACGGGCGACATCGTCCTGAAGCTGAAGGTCGACGAGCGCATCGCCAGGATCGAAGAAATCGTGACCCTTGATTGGTTCGCGGATTCGTTCTTCGCTTGCGGTAAGGCTGCCCGTTCATTCGGGTATTACTTCCGCATCGAGTTCAACGGAACTCGTTTCCACTGGGACAAGACCGCCAAGAATGGTAAGGGTGGTTGGATGCCGATGAAGAGCATCAGCGTTCCGCGCGGAAACTAAACCCTAAACGTACTCCGACCGAGGAGTGAGTCAATAACATGACTACAAAAGGACCCATGACTCTCACCTGGCAGCGTGAACCGGTAACGGTTTGCGCATGCCTGGTGAGGGTTGTGTTCTTCCTCTTGTCGGTGGATGTTTTACTAAATGAAGTCGTAGCGGTATGAACGATAATTCGGCATCGTGGGTTTTCGTTCCCTTAATACCGATCCGCTCTTTGAATTTTGCACGGGTTTTATTGTCTGAACGTCTGGGGAAATTGATACCGTGTGTTCGTTCGAAGCTGTTGCTACAATCGTAGAACAGCAAGCGGGAGAGTGGAATGTTTGGTCGAGCTCCAGACCAATTCGATGTGTACCGAGTGGCTGCCGAAGAGGCTTCCGCTTCTGGAAATGTTGTCGAGGCAGAGAAGCAGTGGCTCGCTGCTCTGGAGATCGCCGAGGGCGACGAGGACGACTGCAATCGTTTAACTCTAGCGTTGGAAAATCTGGCTGAAATTTTCTGGTATCAAACCAAGTTCGAATTGGCTGCACCAATCTTGCGGCGGCTGCTGAGGTTGTATGAAAAGCGTTTGGGGCGAAACCATTTTGATGTCGGCATAGTTTCGAACAATATGGCGATGCTCTATCATGCCTGGGGAAAGCATCTTGAGGCGGAACCGTTTTATAAGCGGGCGCTCGAGATCAAAGAGCCGGTTCTTGGTCCGGGTCATCCGGAGATTGTACTTATCCTCGGTAACTACAAAGATTTGCTATGCGTATTGAAGCGTGACGATGAAGCGCGTAAACTCGACGCTTATGCGCAACGTCTGAAAACGGACGACTGGCGGAGGTCCGGCGCTACGGGCAATAGATTGAATGATCGGGTCGTCGGTTCGCTGGAGTCGTGAGGAAGTAAACGGATTATGCGAGGAAGTGCATGACTTTCGGCTTGATTGGCTGGCTTAAATCGCGTTATCCGGATCTCAAGTATGAGATTCCCGTCGTCTACCCTTCGCGCGACAAGCCGGACGGGCGAGAGTGGTTAGTGACCAACGGTCTTGGTGGCTTTTCCATGGGTACCATCTCGGGTGCGAACCGCCGGCGGTATCATGCCGTTTTGGTATCGCCGGTGCCGCCTCCAAACGATCGGCATGTGATTTTGTCGCGAGTAGAGGAGGTTTTAAACGTCAACGGACGCGATTATGAGCTTTCGACGAACCATTGGGAGTCGGGAGTGGTATCACCGACCGGTTATAAGTTTATCGAATGTTTCACACCGTTGCCGTCTCCGACCTGGGTTTTTGAATTTGATGGAAACTATCTCGTCAAACAGCTGGTGCATGGTTGGGGGACTGAAGAAGTTCATCTCAGTTATTCCTGGTTGCCTGAAGAGGAGAATTCAACGGATGTGGTGCAACTGACTTGCAAATTTTTGGTCGGTTTTCGAGACATGCATGGTGAGCTGCAAGGCTCATCTGATAAAACCTATGCGCAGTTTGTTTCGCCTAACCAATCTGTCATTATTTTGGATGAACAGAGCCGCCTGTGCCTGACCTGGAGCGACGGTCAGTATGAATCGCAGAAGCAGTGGTGGTGGGATTATGAATGGCCAGTTGAGTCGATTCGAGGTTTGCCGAACTCGGAAGATTTGTATTTTGTCGGATCCGTAAAGTCCCGACTGACTGTGGAGAAAGGTTTGTGTCTTGGCGCCAGCTATGATAAACCGATTCATTCTCCTAACTGCGAACCGGTTCTCAAGGATATTATCGCGCGTCAACGATCATTGATCGATCGCGCTAACCTTGATAATTCGCAGCGTTCCGATTTGATGCTTTTGGCTTGCGATCAATTTCTCACTACGACGCAGAAAGATTTGGGTATGCAGTCGGTAATCGAAGGGTTTCCCTGGTACAACATCGGTGGCCGCGCGGCGATGATGTCGCTCCCTGGTCTGACTGTCTCAACGAGGCGGTTTGATGCCGGAAAAGAAATCCTCGAGAGTCAGGCGGCTGGTATCGTTAACGGTATCATGCCGAACTGGTCGCTGGATAGAAAAGATTACGTGAATGGTTCGAAATTTGATTTCGAAGCAGTTGATGTCACTCTCTGGTGGGGATGGGCGCTTTATAAGTATTTTCGAGTTACACGGGATGTTGAGCTGATTAAGCAGCAATTACCGATGATGATTAATGCCGTCGACCACTTTATTAATGGTACCAATGACGGTATCGTCGTAGATTCTACAGATGGCTTGTTGCGGTGCGCGGCTACCAATCGAGCGTTCACGTGGATGGATGCGAAAGTCGAAGGAATGCCGATTACTCCACGTCTTGGAAAAACCGTCGAGATTTGTGCTCTCTGGTACAACTTCCTCGAAACTATTGTGTTTTTTGCCGAGTCTGTCACGCACGAAGATACAGAGCGCATTAAGACTCTAGCTTCTCAAGTTAAAGACTCGATGCAGAAGTTCTGGAACGAAGAGAAAAAGTGTCTCTTCGACGTGATTGAAGATGGTTTGACTCCTTCGAAACGCAATGACGAGGCGACGCGTTGTAATCAGCTTCTGGCAGTTTCTTTGCCCTACAGATCGTTGACCGTTGAACAAGACAAGGCGATACTGCGGGTGGTGGAAGAAGAGTTGCTGACGCCGATGGGGATTAGAACTCTTTCGTCCTCTGATCCTAGTTATCAAGGCGTTTTTGGTTGTGGACTCGATCATCCTGATCAATATCATCGCGATGTTTCTCGTCATCAGGGGATGGCTTACCCCTGGTTGATCGGTCAATATTGCGATGCGTTGTTGAATGTGCATGGACCGCTGCCAGAGACCGTTAACAGAGTTCGTTTGGTGTGGCAACCGATTTTCGATCACGGTTTCAGCGAAGATTGTTTATTTTCAATTTCGGAAATGTTCGATGGCAATCGCCCTCAACTTCCTCGCGGATGTCCGGCATCTGCACTGAGTGTCGCTGAAGCGATGCGTTGGTTAAGATGGGTTTTGAAACAATAGCTTCAATTCTATGAGAGGCTCAATTTATGTCCACACCCGCAGCTTCTAAAGTCGACACCATAAAGAAACACTTCAGTTTGCTATGCGATCTGCGGAGACTATACAAGATTGAAATTGTCACGGATCAGCTTGAAAACAATTTGATTATGAACTATGAGTTGGCGGATATCCAAGAAACGACGCCGTACTTGGAGTTCTTGCGTGAAGAGTTGTCTGTCTATCCTGCCGGGATGATTGATAAACTTCATCTTGACCGGATAGTGATTTGCAGTAGCTTGAAACAGCTTGAGAAGGATGTGTCGGGCTGCGCGAGCATGTCGCTGTTTCCCGACAATCTGGCGCTGCGGATGCTTCTCTTTAAGAAAAACACGATTT
>CAZRMH010000352.1:0-2075 GCA_964600935.1 uncultured Candidatus Obscuribacterales bacterium | reverse complement strand
GGTCTTGTTAATATTCACCATGAATTATTCCATGCGATAGAAGCGCATGGTGGCACATGGTTGACGGATTTTGATAGCGAATGGCCGAAGCTGAATCCAGCTGATTTTAAGTACAAGGAAGACGTTTCGAGTTATCTGAAGAAAAACTATCCGTTGGATGTGGACGGCTTTATGAGCGATTATTCGATGGAGTCGATTCGTGAAGATAAGGCGGAGCTCTTTAGCCACATGATTGTGAATATGGCTAGAGTTGAACAAATCGCGCGAAGAGATAAGTCTGTCGCTGGAAAAGTGGAACGGATGAAGAAACTTTTGTTGGCATTCAGTCCGGCATTTAATGATAGTTTTTGGGCAACCAGGCATCTTCGTTCGGTGCAAGGTTATTTGAAAACGGAGTTCGAAGATTTATTGCTTCCGCGGGTTCGGAAGCATAACTAGTTTTCTTTGTTTGGTCTGATACTGCATATGGTGTAGTTATTAAAACAGATAGTAGAAAGTTTTACTAAGCAAACTGGTGAGACGTGGCTCTTTGAGCCACGTCTCCCAGTGTCTTAGCGTGACCGAAACGATCTGTTGGAAACGAGGTTGGGCTTAGTCGGCTCGAAATCCTGAACGGTCTCGAGGGTCATCGACTCGAGCTTCGAATCTGCTTTAGTTCATATCGGCGAGTGCACGTTAAGCGCGGATGCGGATGCCTTCGACACCCCAGCGACCGTTGACGAACTGCGGGTCGGTCAGCTTTGCGACCTTGGCAATCGTTATCACGTCGCAGTTGTGTGGGTTGGCCATCGATTCGAATTGTTCGACGGTCAAGTGCAGGAAGCGCATCACCAACAGTCGAGCCGTGAGCCCGTGTGTGCCGATGAAGATTTGACGGGCTTCCTTGCGTTGCGCCTGGCGCATCATGCTGTCGATGAACTGGTCGCCGCGATCGTAGCAGTCGGCGGGCGACTCACCGCCGTTGAAACGGTAGTAGAACCAGCCGTGGATTTTGCGCAGTGCCTCTTGTTCCTCCACGCTGCTGTAGCCGTGGTCGACCTCTCGCAGGCGAGGGTCTTCATAGATTTTGACCAGAGGTGCGCCGTCCGGTCCGAGCAGTCTTGCGCCTTTGAGAACGCCGTCGATGGTCTGGCGGACGCGAAGGAACGAGGATCGATAGAACAGCGTGTCCGGACGTCGCAGGAATTCTCCGTTGCTGACGCCTGTGGCAAACGCCTGTTGGTGCCCTTTTTCTGTCAATGAGATACGGTAATCGCCGATGTTGCGCACGTCGGCCTCGCCCGTGTTCTGCATGGACTCGCCATGCCGACAGAGCTTGATCACCAGGTGAGACAGGTCCATGGTAGAGCCTTCCTAGTGCTGAAGCACTAATTTGCAGTACTTACTGCGTGGTGAATGTTGTTGAAGCTGGCGAGTGATTGTTTCGAGCGGCACCGTGAGTGGTGCGATCCAAGTGTTCAATAATTGGGAACTGTGTCGCTGGGCGGTCTCCTGAGGGTGTCAGAAAAACACAGAGCGCTTATGACAGTGGCTAGTCTGTAGAGACCTTAGTTGGAGAAACTCTTCTGGATTAGGTTTGGAGACGATGCCTAAGACTAGACATTTCAATCTGTTAAATGCAATTTAGAGGTGAGTTCTGAAACTGCCCTATCCTTCGGGGTCTTCGTGTTTTTCACGTTTGTCCACAGTGTGGTAACACTCCCCCTTCTGTCGATTTAACCAGTGCCAGAGCCTTTTGCTAACTGACAATCTCGATATTTTGACTGGCATAAACTAAACCGCCGGTTTGTGTAGTTCCGGCAGCGTGAACCAAGCGGCAAACTATACGGGATAATTGGTTGCGCGCCAACGAAAGAGCGGAACGAAATTCGTTCCGCTCTCGCGTCGGCAGTCGAGCAGAGTAACGGATTCGCCGATGAGACGACCGTGCTGTGCGAGTTTCCTCTACACAACACGGTCGCTCTCAGGCGTTATCCGGGATTGTCTTCCGCAGGATGCTGAGTCGACTCACGGCGCCGACTTAGCTCTGGGGCTTGTCGGAAGCCGGCGGGGTGGTCAGGGCGTCGAGCTTGCTG
>CAZRMH010000351.1:0-8787 GCA_964600935.1 uncultured Candidatus Obscuribacterales bacterium | reverse complement strand
GCGTGCTCTGATGGACGAGGTTGAAGCGCTGATAGCGAGCCTGCTAGGCAGCTCGAATAGCGCCTGCTGGTGCCGATCTTTCGGATAGAGATGAGTATGGCATCAAAATAAGTGCGTAATTACTGAGGACAATAATGCTGACACTGAGCGCGATCACCGAGCCCATCATCATTTCTTGCGGAACATCCAGGTGGGTTGGCAGCATTGTGTACTCGCCCATGGCCGGCATTCCCAGCATCACTGTTCCACAAGACACAAACATCACTCCTGTTGGAATGGTCATCAGCAATGAATACATCAGCCACGTAGTCGCTAAAAATGCTTTTTGCTTGCGAAACTTTTCTACGCCCTCGTCCTGAGCCGTTGCGATTGCACGCTCCAGTGCTCCAATTTCCTGGGCGAAATGTTGTGAGTCTATAATTAGAAAGCTTCGACAAGTTGCCGTCAGCGCGACGAGCATTTTTGCCAGACCCCATAGCAAGCAGACCAGGGCGCCTACCAGGCAGACCAACTGCATCACCAGTCCGGGAACGAAGGTCAAGAAAATGTCCGGACCGGTTTTAAAAACACCGTGCCCAGTAATTCCTGTGAGCGTATATTTCAGTGCCAGTAGTGAAATAACCGGCAGCGAGAGGGCGAGGGCAAGAAGAATGCCTGGTTTCAGAAAATACTTCGGGCAACGTTTGACGTAGAGTATCGCTAATTCAATCCAGCCCGGTTTGCGCAAACGCGGCAAGAATCCAAAGCCCATCATCAAGGGCGGTTTGCAATAAGGATTCACATTTTGTTCGTGATCGTCGAGTAGATCGTTCATATCTGCTGCCGAGGTTCTATATTTTAGGACGTCCTGAGGCAACTATGTTGTTTTAACCGAAATCAACCAATTAGGCGGTCTTAACATTGCGCGTTAGCCCTCGTTCTCACTGTCTTGACTTCCGGATTGAGGTGTTGGTTTCGGTTAGCTGCCAAGTCTTTAGAATGAACTATTGTTTTATTCGTTCAAACAAACCTTCGCCGCATTCATTCAGATGCTCGACAAGCACGTTGGTTGCATTGCCATCTGAGCCGATTGTGAATGTGATGCCGGACAAACCGTTGGCGTTTTCTCCGCTGGTGGCGTATGTGAAAACGTCATTGTTGTAGTGTTTCATCGGACTGGTCATTCGCTTTGGACCGAGCACGATAGAGAGGCCGCCATCCTTCTCGATTATCTCCATGGGACCGAAGAACTTGTTGCTGTATTTGCCGACATAAGTTTTATTCGGACCGGCTGCCCGCACTATATCTGGTGCCTTGGCGTAGTCGAAACCCGGCGCTTCCCCGAGCGTCGCTGGATCGGCAAAGACTTTTTTGAACACGGAAAACCAGTCTTGGCTGGACTTTCCATCAATCGCCATGTCGGTAAACGTTTGTGCCAGTGCTTCTGCGACTCCGATAGGAAAGGCGTTTGTCAGAACGATTATTCCTAGCTCTTCACCCGGCATGATTACCGTATTGGTGGCCGCTCCCATCGCGAAGGCGCCGGAGTGCGATAGGCGCAAGCGTCCCTTCTCATCGTAATTGACGTTAAATCCCAAGCCGTAAAAACCGGGCGTATTATTAAACGGATTGAACTGGGTGAGCATACAAGGATGATGTGTTTCCTTGATCGCTTTTTCGTCGACGATTTGCTTACCTTCAAATTTTCCGTTGGCAATTTGCAAGCGCATCCATTTAGACATATCATCTACCGAGGAGCTCACTCCGCCGGCCGGCGATTGGGCATCGGGTTCGCGATTGTACTTCTGCACCCATTTCCCGTCGATCAGGACATGACCGAGAGCCTTGTTATGGTGTGTCGCGAAATCTCGATACCGAGAACTGGTGGAACTCATTCCGAGCGGTCGGTAAAGTTTTTGTTCCGACGCATCTTCCCAACTCAAGCCATAGGCTCTGGCCGCTGCGACACCACCCTCGGTGATACCGAAGTTTGTGTAGGCATAATGAGATCTGAAACTGCTGTCAGGTTTTTGAAATCGGAGACTGTGTAAAACTTGTTTCCGGTTGGCTCCCAAGTCTTCGAGCAAATCACCGGCGTGGTCAGGTAAGCCGCTGCGATGTGAGAACAAGTCGCGAATAGTCAGTTCGCGTGTCACCCAGGGATCGTACATTTCAAAGGATGGATCGAGCTGGCTGATTTTGGAATCCCAGCTGATTTTGCCTTCGCCCACGAGCCTTGCCACCACTGTCGATGCCACCGGCTTCGAAATTGAGGCAAGCTGAAACACCGTGTCGGCGTTGATTCTCTCTTCTTTGCCGACGGCTCGCAGTCCAAACCCTTTGGCGAAAATCAATTGGTCTTTGTGGACGATTCCGATTGCCAGTCCGGGTAGAACGTTGTCGTCAATCTGTTTTTGCGCCAGTTTATCTATCTCGGCAACAGCGGCTCTAATCTGAGCGCTGCTCGCGTGCAAGTTCTTTTCGTGTGAACTCGGTTGATGCGAGCTGGATTCATGCTCGTGTGAGTTTTTCTTTACTGACTTCGTATCAGTGGTTTGAGAAATTTCAGTTTTTGCCACGGTAGTTTCGCACTGCGCAGGCATCGCGACGACGGACAGTGCGATTGACAACGCAAGTCTGTTTGCCAGGACGCAACCGAGCATTCGTTTTGCGAGCGGGAGCATTTGTGCACTAGTTCTAGTCACGTGGCTCAGTCGGTTGTTTTTTCGATTCAATTGTTTGTCCCCGCAGTAGATTGCCAGGAGTTGCTCATAACTCCGAGCGCTACATTTTGGCAGGTCTCTTCAACGATTTCCAATATCGCCCAAAATAAAAGGAGGAGTTCTACTCCTCCTTATTTCGATATCCGCCCAACTCTGCCGATGCACTAACTATCCCGTAGATTAGGTAGGTCTGTTTGGGCTGTTTTCGGGTCTGGGTCGAGGGGTCGGACGCCCATTACAGGCTGCTCGATGCCAGAGACCTAATATCTTTTATCTTTTACTTCCAGTCTGTTTTTGATTTCCCCTCCGGGTTGGAAAACGTCGTCGCTGAGGTGAGCTGTCCGGTTCCGAAAACCGGCTCAAATTCAATGTTGCACTGTATCTGGTGCGGTACCTCGTTCTATTCCGGCTTTCTTGGCGCGCAGAGTATTCAATAAGTGACCGTAAGCCATGTTCGGCGTCACTTCTAAGGGCACTGAGCCAATGGTTGCTGATACTTCTTTTTTGATCGTCGGCTTGCCTCTGCCGTTGCGGCTGCCCGGCAGCTCGACCGGCTTTCCGTCTTTGAGCACCGGTTTGAGAATTGCCGCACCAACGATCCGATCTTCAAGCCCGATGAATCTCCACAATCCGGCGCCTTCTGGTCCAAGACCTCTGGAGATGTTGGCGATATCGATGAATGCTGGTGTGCCGTTGGCATGCTTCTCTGCAGAAGCTGCATCTTTTGCTCGTTGTTGTGTGGAACGTTGAGAGACTTTCAGTTCCGACTGATACAAAAGTGTTCCTTCTGAAGTGAAGAATACTACCGAGCCATCATTTGGTAGCTGGCCAGCGGCGTGCTGATTTAAGATTTCCTTGACTGTGACGTTATCTTTGACTGCGCTGATGCGCTGAGCCTGAGCGTTGTCTACCGTGTTTATTTTGGCGTAGAGGTGTTCCTGAATTTGAAGTAGTCTTTCTTCCGGCCATACGGGCTTGTCGATTCTGGTGCGCAAATCGGGACGCGCCAGATCCGGCGTTTTGCCCGGGATGCCGTTCCATATGTTATCGATCGGCGACATCAATTCTTCCACTTTTTTGACCGCTTCGCCGAGCATCTCAGTGCGTTGGCTGGCGTCAGTTTCGGACTTGTAAAGGTTCTCAACTGCCAGAGTAAAGTCATGTAGTTTTTTCAATGTTTGAGCATAGCGAGGAGGAACTCCCTCGCGAAGCGCTGCTTCAGCAGCCGTTTTCTTAGACATCGCATGTTCCATTGCCAGTTGCTTTTCAGCATCGGATGTAAATCTGCGTCTGCCGATGTTAATATCGTTGATGTCGCGATCTGCCTGTCTCTGAGCGCGTTGATGCTCGAATGCCCTGGCGTATCTTTGCGCTTCGGCAAAAGTACTGTCCACTCTGCGCTGGAGATTTAGATGATTAGCCAGCTCCGGAGAGAGTTGCTCGGTCTGTTCTGCTTCAACTGTTTGGGTTTTTAAAACGACTACTGTTTCTGCGACAGATGCAGAGATTTTCGATTTTGCCGATGGTGAGTCGGAGACGTCAGGTTTACTCGTCGGTTCAGCTTTGAAGAGTTCTGTCGAACCATCATCGACAATGCGATGACCGTGACTTTGCGATTCTGACATTCTGGAGCTGCTACCGGCAGTGGGCGGTGGCGCAAACTCTGCGACTGCACTCGCACTTGATCTGGAAGCGGTCGCTATGATGCCATCACCAGCAGTATCAGCTATCTTCATCTCGTTCTTACCACTCGGGGGTTTGGTTTTAACTTTTAGCTTGTCGAATTTATCGAGAGCGAGGACGTTTGCATCTATCACGCCGTTGCCTGCGACGAGCGAGACTCTGCCCATGCCGTCGAATGTCGATGTTTCGCCTGAAGCATCTTGCAATTGCGCGTTTCTTTTGATTTGCGCTTCGATGATCATTTTCTTGACCAGACCGTCGTTGTTACGAAGTTCCGGACTGGACGGTGGTCCGCTGTTTATTCCAGCTGATTCGAATTGGGACTGGACCATGTTTCGGACCCCACAACATATAGAAACGCAATTGCACTTGACTTTGCAAATCGTAGCTTGAGCGTACGGCATAGTCGATTGGGGGAATTACCGACACCATTAGTAATTTCACCATGGCTAATACCCCAAAAAGTACCCCATGTAAAACTGCGAATCTTCTCCTATAAATAACATTCAGGTTTTGGACACGTTGAGATGTCATAATCTCGAAAATGTCGCTATTACAGCTCCCAGGCGATTGTTGAGATGACGGGTTTAATGAAAACGATAATGGCAGACCAGGTGGCCGGAGAAGAGAAGCTACCGACCGACTCAAACTCCCATAGCGAGCCGCTTTCAACGTCTGCTCAGCAGTCGCCAAATTTTGGGCTGCGGGTGGCTATCATCACTGCCGGCTGTGTCGCGCTCTATGTGCTGCTTTCTCTATTCTGGCCAAAGTTCAGTCGCGCTGAAGTTTTCTTTGCCGAGTGCGCTCGCGAGATGATTGCCACCTCTAACTATGTCACACCGCTCTATCATGGTCAGGCGTTTTTTGATAAACCAATCCTGGTTTATTGGTTCATCATCGCTTGTTTCAAAACCATCGGCATCTCGCACTTTGCCGCTCGAATTCCTTCCATACTCGCCTCAGCTGCGACTATTGCCGCGACCGCCTATGCTTGTCGTGCTCTGTTTGGCTGGCGTGCCGCCTTGCTCGCGGCAATGGCGCTAGGCACATCATTTATGTACATGTCGTTCAGCGCGCTCTGTATGTCCGATACCATGCTGGTTTTGGTCGATACTATAACTTTGATATTGCTGTACGCAGGATTTTGCGCTCAGGATGGCGCTTTGAAAACGGCAGCGACCTGGACTCGGTCCAAACTATGGTTTCTGGCTGCCGCGTCCATGGGACTCGGATTTTTGACCAAAGGACCGGTTGCCGTCGTTCTCCCAGCCGTATTTTTCATTGCCTTCTTGATAGTCGAGAAAAAACTGACGCTGGTGAAACCAAAGCATGTTGCCCTGGGCGCCCTTGCCCTTTGCCTGATTGCGTCGCCTTGGTTTTTCCTGGCTTATAACGCCAATGGTATGGAAGCTATCACCTACTTTTTTATCAGAGAAAATCTTCAACGCTTCACAGGCGCCACATATGACACCCACAGACCGATTTGGTTTATGGTCGTTTCATTGCTTGGCGGATTTCTGCCCTGGTCGATTTTCTTGCCGCCGATTTTGTACTTATCTATAAAGGAAATTCTGGCGCAACGCAAAACGAAAACCACGGTCGCTGCTACACAGTCGCAACTTTATCTGTGGATGTGGGTGGCCGTCGCCATCGGATTTTTCTCGGTTTCTCGCGGAAAGATCGACTACTATGCCCTACCTGCCTTCCCAGCTTGCGCCGTGCTTACTGGCTATTATTTATCTAAATGGATTGACGATGGCAATAAACTGGCAAAGACCGCTGCGGTGCTTTTAAACATCGCATTGATTGTTGTCGGCGTCGGCATCGGACTGCTGCTCAGTGTCTTGCCTTATCCAGCCGCTATTCCGCCTGTTGTCGTCGCCTTCATACCGATTGCGGTGGGAATATTCGGATTATTCAATTTAGTCAAGGGGCGGATGTTCGCGGCTTATGCCACCATATTCAGTGGCGTGCTAGTTACAGGTTCCCTGTTTGCCGGAATTGCAATGCCGGTTCTTACTCAAATGCAACCTGCTCTTCAATATGCCGAATACATCAAAATTGCCGAGAAAGATCGAATCGTTGCGCCGATTGTCAGCCCGACTAAACCATCTGGTGTCTTCTCATTCGAGCACAACGATATAGGCAAAAACGTCGCCGGCGATAGCAACAGCGTCGGTATCGGAATGTACACTGGTCTGGAACACTGGATTGACGAGGTCACTTTCAGAACCGCTCGCGAGCCGGTGAAAGTGGCTAATGCCGATGATTTAAACGCTTTCTTGTCAACACCGGGCAGTCATTGGTTGATGATTAAAAACAGCGACTTCGATGCGCTGCCGGAAAGTTCTCGCGCGCAATTGAAAGTCGTGGAACGTAAAGGCTTCATTCCGAAGAGTTTGAATCCGGGCTATATTTTCAAGCATAAGGGAGACTTGACCGGCGGCAGTGAGCTCATCCTTGCACGAAGCAAATAGCGACGACAAGAGTCTTGCTGAAGAAGACTTGCGCGATCACCTGCATGAAGGTGATCTGTTTAGCATCTATGGTTTAAATGGAGAGGGGGTCTACAAGATTTGCAAACTCGTCAAAAAGCGAAACGACGACTTGCACATTTTTGTATATGACGTGCCCTTCTCACATCGTCCCTCCGGGCACTCTCTCGATAGTTTGATTGTCTTGCCGGTTTGGCTCGATGCTCAACGCTCCCGAGATATGTATTTCCCCGTGTCACGCAAATTATTCAGTTTGATGCGGCCTATTTTTCTGGGCAATCGCCCGGCCCTTGATGTGGAGTTAAATGGATACCGCCAGTGGTGCCTCACTGAAGACCGGCTTGTTCTGGGAAAAGACATTTGTCTGGATGACGAAATCGAGAAAAACTTGCAAGTCTATCTGCGGATATTCTTCTCTTACGCTGTTCCAACCGTAATATCGTTTACTCTCTATTCGATATTTTTAAACGCGATATCAATGATTTTTCCAGCAGTTTGCTTTGGTATCTCATTTGGTATCATCATGGTGGTCCTGCAGTGGGCTAGCATCAGGAGGCAGCGCACGGATTTGCGCCGGATTTCCGCGTCAGCTCTGCAATTTTTCGACCTCGAATTACCACTTTCATTTAAATCATCGTTCGAGCTGGGCGTCAAAGCTCTGGGAGCGATTGCCAATTGTCGACCGATCGCTGTCGACGGGCATGGCGGTACAATCGAAGCTCGAGTCGCTAAGACGCTCGTCGACGAAGGGCAGGAAATTTTGATTGTCTTCTCGAGAGTTGGTCTGATGCGTACTTGCTGCGTTGTCTGGAGCGAATCGCCCAAGGGTGTGACTTTCGATATGGGCAAGAACTTGAGCAACGTCAATGCAATTATTTCGTATTTGAAATCTTCTCAGGGTCTAAAACAGCCATTTTCAGCCGAACTCGGGGACAATAAGGCATTCACGTCTGACGCAATAGACGATTGATTGTGAGTGGAATTTCAGAAAAGAGCAAAGGCTTATGGATACATAGTCTGGGGCACTTTGCAGAAGGGAAGTTTTAATTATGGGTCGAGTTGTAGTCGGCATGTTGGGGCTGGGAACAGTCGGGACAGGCGTTGTGAAGCTGTTGAAGAATCACAAATCGCTGACGCTGAAGCGCGTGGCAGTCAAAGATCTCGACAAGAAGCGGGATACGGATCCGGGCTGCCAGATAACGATCAATGCTGAGGAAGTGGTCAACGACCCGGAAATTGAAGTCTTAATCGAGGTCATGGGCGGCGAGCAACCGGCACTCGACTTAATCGTCAAAGCTCTGGAATCGCGAAAGCACGTGGTTACGGCCAATAAAGAGGTGCTTGCCAAGCACGGTCCTGAGTTATTCAAGCTGGCTCGTGAGAAGGAAGTGGCTATCTTTTTCGAAGCTTCGGTCGCCGGTGGGATTCCCCTGATTTCAACTATTCAAAGAGGTCTTGGCGCCAACGAACTGGAATCGATTCTTGGAATTTTGAACGGCACGACCAACTTCATTCTTTCGCAAATGGAAGAGAAGGGGGAGAGTTTCGACGCGGCACTGGCCAAAGCTCAGGAACTCGGGTTTGCCGAAGCGGATCCAACTAACGATGTTGAAGCATTTGATGTGGCATACAAAGTGTCGATTCTAGCGGCCCTGGCATTCGGCCGGTTCGTGAAACCTGATGATATCTACAGAAAGGGCATAACTCACATAGAACCTGTCGATTTCGAACATGCCAGAGAATTTGGTTACAGAATTAAATTGATCGGTCGAGCTGATCGAAACAAGAACGATGTAACTGCACGTGTGGAACCATGCATGGTGCCAGTTAAACATCCTCTGGCTAGCGTTTCGGGATCGAACAACGGCATTGTGGTGAATGGGCATGCGGTTGGTGAGCTCATGATG
>CAZRMH010000350.1:0-8789 GCA_964600935.1 uncultured Candidatus Obscuribacterales bacterium | reverse complement strand
GGTGACTCTGCCTCGTCCGACGGCGGCATGATGATCTTCCTGCCCACACCGGCAATCGGCAACTTCATGGTCGACACCCCGGGCGAGCCGGGTCGATTGAAGAAGTTCCAGTCGGTGACCTCAAAGTACGGCTGGACCAGGGGACAGTTCTTCACTCTCGTGCAAAGCCCATCACTGAAGGGCTGGAAGCCTTAGCCGATGAAAGTGGCCGTCCGACAAGACACCACCAGGAGTGTCACAGTCGGACGGAAATCCGCAATCAAAGTCGACACCGCCCATGGTGCCGGGAGCGCCCCCATTCGTGGCGGACGCTCACTACCGCTGTTCACCGTCTTTTAGAACCCGGCACTGCGCCGGGTGAAACCAGAGTGTTTAACAACACCAAACTCGAAAGGTCCGTGTAGCATGAACTCCAACCAGAAGGCCCTCAACTACTTCGCCGGCGCGCTGCTCTCCTTCGTGGTGGCCGCGCTCTTCCAGTACGTCATCCAGTGGGGCGTCAGCGTCTTCGTCACGCTCAGCGCGCTCAACCTGCTGTTCTGCGTCACCGCGCCGCAATCGCTCGACCACTACATGCCCGGCGCTATGCGCATCTTCCTGCTCGCCATTGCGCTCATCGCCGGTTTCACGTTCGCCATGTTCTTCATGAGCTGGACGTTGCTCGCCATCTACATGGTCGCAATCGTCGCCATAACGGTTTTCGCCATCGCGCGCGCCTGACACCGCCGACCATCCCCTTCCTGCAGTTGAGTATGGCGGTCGCCAACCGAGTCGTCGCCCGGAGCAATCCAGGCGACGGCTCCTCTCCGACGCGAGCTCGTTTCCAAGGACGGAAACACCGTTACAACGTTGAAGAAGCGCTCTCAGTCTCTCTGAGAGCGTTTTTTTTATCGTTCCAGCCCGAAAGCTACTAATACGCATAGTATATATTTTCAAGGAACCAGCGTCTTTCCGAGATTTTTGAAAATAGTTCTCGTTTATCGGCAGTATATTTACTGCAACTAAAGTTCATTCTATCAAAAGGATAAAAGACAAAAATGAAGCAGCCCAATCAACAAAGTAAAGGATTGTAGCAAACGTTATTCACTAAACCCTTGATCTTATTGCGAATCATTCGCATAATGACAGAGTCAATCCGAACGAGGAATCCTCAATGGGCAAACTTTTCTATGGATCGCAAACCGGCACGTCCGAAGCGATTGCTGTCAGCATCAAGAACGCATTACCAGACCTGATTACCGACATACGCAACATTTATGGCGTGAAGACCGAAGAAATTGCCGAATGCGATTTTCTAATTCTCGGCGGCTCTACCTGGGGTGACGGCGAACTCACAGACGACTGGGCAGATTACCTTCCCAGGTTCGAAACAATCGATCTGACAGGCAAGAAAGTGGCTCTCTTCGCCCTTGGCGATCAATACGGCTACTCATATAACTTTGTCAGCGCCATGAAAATCCTTTACGACAAAGTTCTTGCCCAGGGCGGAGAAATCATCTGCGCCAACATTCCGACCGCAGGCTTCGAATTCGACCACTCCGAAGCAGTGGTTGACGGCAACTTCTGTGGTCTGGTTGTTGACGAAGTCAATGAGCCCAACCTGACAGAACAGCGTATCGAAACATGGGCAGAACAAGTTCGTTTGGCACTTCAAGGTGTTCCCGCCTAACTGCCGTCACACTAACCCTGGAGGAAAAATCATGCCAATCTCTCTACTTGGAGGTCCGCTCGACGGAACCATCAGCATAGGACTTTCGCATTTACCACTGTATATGGTGGCGACCAACCATAATGAAAGACCGATTTATCGGCGCGCAAGCTGCACGAACTGCGCCTCTCGCCGAGATTCGGTGCCTTATGTTTTTGTCGGCTACGAAGCTTGCAAAACCAGCATTACGGTGGTCGACCATTTCTCCGATAAACCACATCCAAGACCATCTTGAGATACGGCAACCGAAAACCACGGCTTCACAAACAGTCCTAAAAGTGAGTTCTGGTTATTCAAAACGATAATCATCTTTCTATCGATCTGCGCTATAACGGTGAACTCCCTCTGACGAGTGGGCTCACCGTTTTTTTTAGCTTCCAACTTCAATTCCGCGCTTTCTAATTGCGCATCGCAATCTCAAATGGATAAAACTCTATATCGCAGGTAGCAATGGGCGTTTCCGCTATGGAAAAATATCACCAAGATTAGGTCAGTATAATTTCCAGTAATCGGACAACAGAATCAATCTGTTACCGATTCTTAACCACGTAAAGAAAAGCTCGAATACCGCAAGTTCAGCGAGGTTTTCAAATCGCCTCCAGGGGGGATTTCCCCAATGGGCTTTAACTAATACACGGCTTATTACAGAGAAAGTCCGTGGAATAAGCTTTAACTCTGATTTGATTCTAAGCACGCGCGTGTTGCCTTTCCCGTTCTCCTTTTGATATCAGTGAAATCGTCTATTCCAACTTTGCTTTAGAGTTCATCGCACCACCCAATCACTCGCCAACAAAGCTTTCGAACGAACCGCACCCTGTGTGTTGTCTCGACACGGCGTTCGATTAAACTGCGATGAGCTCTAATGATTGTCTTCTCGGACTGCACCCACGGCGCCTCTCGTCGTGATTTTGTGCACTCCGGATAAGCCAATCGCCCTGTGACCACGTGTTCACGCGTTTAGCTCCGGCCCCAGAACGTGTGATGGTCCCCCCGGGCCCTAACTCCGAATACAAAGAGAACTTCATGAGCATTCTCGGACTCTTCACCAAGCACTCCGACCTCGCCTGCGCCGAACGCGACCTCGTCGCCGCCGCCTGGGATGTCTCGCAACGCGCCCACTGCTTCCAATCCAATTTCCCGGTCGGCGCCGCACTGATGACGGTCAACCCGGCTGGTCAGACCAAAATGTTCACCGGTTGCAACGTCGAGAACGACTCGTTCGCGGCCACCATCTGCGCGGAACGCAACGCTGCCACCACTGCACTCGCCGAAGGCTACACCCGCTTCACCGCAGTGGCCGTCGTCTGCCGCAAGCACCCCGGCGGTTCGCCCTGCGGTCTGTGCCGCCAGGTGATTCGGCAGTTCGGCGACAAGGACGCCGTCCTGCTGAACATCTGCGACCACGACAGCAACGTCTACCGCGCCACCGTCGGCGAACTTCTGCCCGCGCCCACCGGCAAGCCTGAGCCCTACTGCGGACTGCACTACACGGAACGCCAGATCGTCGATCGGGTGCTTCGTCAGGTGAAGCTGTCCCACGTGCCGTACTCGAAGAAGCCTCGCGGCGCCGTCGTCGTTGCAGCCAATGCTGCCGGTGACCGCAAGCGCTTCGCCGGCACGCAAATCGACAACGCCAGTTACGGCGGCAGCATGTCGGCGGAGCGCGGTGCCATCGCAGCTGCAGTGAGCGCCGGCTACACCAACATCATCAAGCTCGCCGTCTTCGGCGAGAATCCCATCGACGGCGAGTGCCTCCAGGTACTCCGCGAGTTCGGTGGCGTGACGGCGGACGTGCTGTTCGTCGCCGCTGACAAGTCGCTGGTACGCGCCACCGTCGACCAGCTCCTGCCCGATTCGTTCGGTCCCGAGTCTCTCTAGGCTCGAGGTAGGACTGAGGTCGACGGCATCAGCGCCCCACATCTCAGCACTACCGGTGGTGCCGGTTGCGGTTCATCCGCCGTCGGCATCACCTTTCAGGAGCATCGCTCGCACCCATGTGGAGCGTCTTTCGACGGCGTCCTTGCCGTCTGATTACATTCCCCCAACTGCAATAGAAACCAAAAGTTCGTTCCGGATTTCCGAAACAAATACGAAGACCGAAAGGAGGTCACGATGTACATTTGCAGCTGTCACGCCGTGACCGATGGAGCTATCCGAAAGCACATCCAGTCCGGCACGAGAACTTTCGCCCAGCTCGCCAAGCTGACCCGCGTCGCCACTCAATGTGGTATCTGCGGTCGCGGGGCCAAAGAACTCTTCTACAAGATTTTGGAAGAGGAAACCGGCATCGGCAAACCAAATTCGTCCGTCGAATTTTCGGCGAGCGCGGCCGCTGCGGCTGTTGAATCCCCATCGTGCGCTGCCACACCGTGTGGTCGCGCCGGTGGCTGCAAGGACTGTCCCGCGTTTCACAACCATGAGAAACCGAAGTAACGCGCGCTGAGCAATCACTTAGCGTGCACCTTCGGCGATACCATTACGGCAGAAGGAATTCGTCCCCTGTCGCATTTTCATCCAGACAAAATGGAGTTTGTCATGGGTATCATCTTCGATTTCTTCCACTTCATCGGCGCGCTCTTCGTCGGCGGCGTCACCCTCGTTGTCGCCGCGGCGGCAGGAGCATGGGTCGGTGGCTTCCTCAGCGTGATGGTCACAGCGACCTTCACCGAGAAGGAGCGCGTCCTTGACTGGGCGGTCACCAGCGGACTTCTGCTCTTCCTCGCCTGGGCAGCCTACTGCCTGTTCACGGCAGCCTCCGTCGGCGCCGCACTGGTCTCCGTCATCGGACTGCTCGCCTTCGCCGCCGTCGTCTGCGTGATCGCTTTCATCTTCTGCGCAACCTGAGCGTTCAGAAGAAACGAACACCTGCTCGAATTCCTGTACAGATGCTGTTCAAGACTCGCTCTTGGGCAGCATCTTACTGAAGACCCGACCTACTATTACTCCTAGTACTAAAAATCGAAAGAGCGAAAGCGACAAGCGTAATAGCTTGCCGCCCTCACCCCGACAAAACAGACTGCGAATCAGTCCTTCTTCGTCGAACTCTGCTCGAGCACCGAACGAATCAGAGGGCCCTTGAAGGTGGCGAACACCTCACTGGCATTGAACATCGACGAGTTTTCCGTGGAATTAAACTGTCGCGGATACTTCGGATTGCGCACCATGACCCGAACTGTCGGCTCATCATTGAGCGAACTGAAGCTTACGGCCGCTTGACCATCGGCTAATCCTTCGCGCTCAATTACTAAGGAGCCGCCGTAAAACTCCACCCGAAGCGGCACACCAGCCTTGTAGAACGAGTAATTGAGCGCCGAAGCGATCTGGGCACGGGCATAAGGCTTGTGGACATAGCTGGCGACGATCCGTCGAACAGCAGCAATGTCCCCCTCTGCGATCGCCTCGACAATCTGACAAGCAGAGGCAATTTCACCGTCCGTAACCTTCGGCTCGCCCTCCTCGAACTTCGCCTCGACATCCAACTTACCGCGAGGAACGTTAGCGAACCTCAAACGATTGATACGCGCCTCTTCATCCGTCCGCAGTATGTTGGCTACGTGAGCCGACGCCTTCTGGGAGTCAGTTTTCGCCGCAACAAACAACCCGGTGCACCCCGAGTAAATCAGGAGCGATCCGACAAGCCCCAGTGATAGCACTATCAGCGCCGGCCCGACTCGCTGAAGTTTTGCAGGGACGGCTGCTTCGTGCTCAAGTTTCTGAGAAGCCAGGGACATCTTCTTCCGCAAAAACCTGCTCGCCGCTAACGCAGCGAACAACAAAGCGACCACACCAGACAGCAAGGCTGCTCGCGACCAACCTCGACCGTTTTTAGTGCCGGTGAAATTGTCGGGAGCAATCACCAGGCTTTTGTAATTCCGACCAGGAACCAGACGCTTGGTTGGCACTTGAACGAGAAGCTCCGTATCGCCGACCTTGAAGGTTTCCGTCGACACCAGCACAGAACGATTCGCTGTCTCGGTACCGCTAATGGTGGCACCGCCGCGCTGCAATGCCAACGCCAGCGCCTCAGCAGTACCGCTGGTTTGGCTGTCAACCAGAACGATGATCTTGCCGGAAACCACATCCTCGATTTCCTCAACGACCGTCTTGAGGCTTCCTGCCGAACAGACCAAAACTCGCTTGCCATCGCGTTCGTCGATGTTGTAGCTAGTCGTCTGCGTCTTTCCGAGCCGCGTCTCGTTAAAACAGAGGATCTCGCCTGGTAGGCGGTAAATCAGCCGGGCTGCGACACGAGCCGCCAATTCCGGATTGTCGCCACTGGCGCCCCGCAGATCCACCGTGCACTCTTTCAGCAGGTTAATCGTCTTGACGTGCCGGCCGACAATTTCCGGAATTTTGACCCAATCAAGGTTGCTCAATCGCATCTGGGTCGTTCGCGGTTGACCTTCCATGGTGAGACTACAGGCGAGCTCCTCGCGCTCCACGAATTCTCGCGTTACCGAAAAGTCCAGTTGCGCATCGCCTCTCTGCACCTTCAGCGGTAGCGCTTCGCCAATTTCACCCGCGACCTGGCCGTTGATAAACCAGTCGGAATCGCCGTTGGAAACAGTATTTGAGTAGACCTGTGTCACTTCATCACCCGCCTTCAAGCCCGCTCTTTCGGCCGGGGAACCAGAGAGCACTTCTTCAACGGTGACCTTCATGGTCGTCTTGCCCTGATTGAAGCCGATGCCTAACCGCTCCCCGGACTGCTTCCGGATAATCTTGTAAGCGGCTTCTTTGTCATCACTACCCAACACAGTCAAAACGATTTCGGGCTTATCGCTCAGGAGAAGCGCCAAGGAATCGACCAGGTCGCTCCCGGCAAGCCTGGTCCCATCAATGGCAACGATAGTAGTGCCCGAAGGTAGATTGGCTCGCTGGGCCGGACTGTTGTCGCGCACACTCGAGACCTTGAACCCCTCTACGACGGTGACCTTGATGTTGAACACCGCACCAATCCCGACAATCGAGCTCTGCAAGCGGCATTTGTATGCCTTAGCCTGCTTATCATCAAGAAGTCGAAGCCGGGCATCATCATTACTCGCCAGCATAGCGTCGACCGCCACGCGCAGATTTCCGGAATTGTCCAGCTTGCCCGCGTAGCGCAGAGTCCAGTCAGAGAAGCCGGTCGTCGTCTGGTCGACATAGGTTTGGTCGACAAGAGATCGAATCTGAAGTAACGTCGCATCGAGCACCGCCGGCGTTGGTCCCTTCTCAGGCGCCGGTTCATCGGCGGCGCACAGGGACGCTAAGCTGCTCGCGAAAGCAATCAGGCAGAGCGAGGCGAAGCGAATGCTTGGAACTGGTTCTGGTTTCATCGAATTTCTCCGAAGTTAGGAATTTTGAATCGCACTCCAATCAAACTTGCGACCATCCCCGGACGGTAATGATGGTCTGTCGGTAACCGCAATATCTATATCCATGACAACCCACCACTACCCGAAACGAGAAAGCGCCGAACTTGTCAGTCCGGCGCACATCTCGAATCAGGCAGCAGAAGGTTCAACCACTCAATCCATCAGGATCGCTGTGCCGCAGCGCAGGCCTTAGCGATGGTAAGGGTAGTACGGGTTGTACCGCGGGTAGTTGTTGTACGGGTTGTACCGCGGATAGTTGTTGTACGGGTTGTATCGCGGGTAGTTGTTGTACGGGTTGTAGCGCGGGTAGTTGTTGTACGGATTGTAGCGCGGGTAGGCGTTGTACGGATTGTAGACACCGTAGGGGTTGTAGCCGTAGCCATAGCCGTAACCACCGATCTGAAGCTGGAAGCCGCGGCTGCCGATGCTGATGCCGCCCGGGCCGACGAAGACGCCACCTTGAGCGGAAGCGGTGCTGGCGGTAGCGGTCAAGGCGATGCCGACAATCGAGGCGAGGATGATGTTCTTAAACATGTGAGTTCTCTCTTTCTAGAGGTGTTTGTTGGTTGACGCCGTCCTCGTCCGTCATCTTACAATCGGCTCACCCCCGCGCTAATGGCAGATCACATCCAGCCCACCGCAGTGATGCTGAACTATATATGTGAAACCTGCAGATTTAGTGCGCGATGGGCGGTTCCGAAGAAGATAACTGGGACAAGAAGGTACCCACGACCCTATCCACACACACAGCCGGACACAACAGTCGCCATACAAAATTGAAACATGTTTATAGATGCTCGAAACGACCACAGGTAGGCAGTTTCAGTTCAGCAACCACAATCGAGCCACACAGATACCAAGCACCAGAACCCAGATCTCAACAGTTTCTTCTCCACTTTTAAATCATGCAGCTATGCGCTCCGATATTGGCCAATATTTTTCCGACCCAAATTGGCGTGACAACATTGTGACTGCCTTCGTAATTTTCCCATTAGGGGTACAAATTGGTCACACAATATCCCTAGGGTGAGTCTTGTCGGGACTTCCGCAATATCAAGTCCCCCCCAAAGAAAATCGCTAGGGAATGGTCATGGTTAAAACAGCACTTCCGCAAGATCTCTCCAATCTGATTGTTGAATACGAACAACAACTCAATACCAAAGATTTCTCGGCGCACACCAAGCGCGCCTACATCTCGAGAAACAAGAAGTTTCTCTCCTACCTCTGTGAAGAAGAAGGTCTTTCCTCCTTGCATGACTACGACAAGGGTTGGTCGGAAGTCATCAATAACTACAGAGAGTTTCTCAAAAACGAGCATCAAGCTTCATTGAACTCAATCAACAACAGCCTGACTGCTATCGAAGATATCTTCAATTTCGTCGGCGTCGACATGGGTCGCGTCGAGCGCGAAGCCTGGCCGAAATCGACGCCGCGCTGCCTGACCGTGCACGAACAAGAAATGTTCGTCAACGCAGTCTATCGCACGAAATCTTCAAAAGATAAGGCAATTGTTCTTCTCCTTCTATTCACTGGAATCAAGATTGGAGAATGCGCATCGCTAGACATCGACGATATCTACATCAGCGCACACACTGGTCGTATCACTGTCAAGGACGGACGCATCATTCCACTAAATACAGTGGCACGCCGCGCTCTGATCCAGTGGTTGATCGACCGCCATAAAAAATTCGGTGAAACCGCCGATCGAGCGCTCTTCCTCAACC
>CAZRMH010000349.1:0-8794 GCA_964600935.1 uncultured Candidatus Obscuribacterales bacterium | reverse complement strand
ATTGCCAAACGACTTTTCCTCACGGAAAAAGCAGTGCAGTCGCGACTGAAATCGCTCTACGCAAAACTCGGCATACCGGGGCGTGGTGAAGGAAGTGAGAACGAATTCAATCAGCGCTGCCGCGCCGTTTATTTAGCGAACAAACGCGGGCTGATCAATCAACAAGAACTTGATGAATGGGAAGCTAAACTGGGAGCCAAAGCCGGCGCATAACCGGAGGATACGTGAATGAAGATCCGAATAACGACGAAACATCTATACGTTGCCAGTTTGCTTATCACAGCAACCTCGCTAGCCATCGGGGTAAACCAGCCGGTCAACGGCGCTCCGGTCGGGTCTGACAACAAACCCATAATCGCAAAATCGACAAACAAGCCGAAATTTCGCCCGCAAGCAGCAGCACCAGAAGCTGGTGTTCAGCTGCTCATGGGCATTCTGCACAAGATTGGAAACGAACCATTGGTTGCGTATCAGAAGAATCAATCTCGCGGTGACGAAGGAGCGAATAAATCTTCATTCCTCGCCAACGCGGCCAATGGCGTCGATCCAGCGTTCGTGATTCGACCGCAGCAACAACAACAGCAGCAGATGGTTATGCGCCGAGAGAAAGGTAAACAAGCACCGCAATCTGAGCAACTTCTCGCGATGTTGCCAAAGAAGCAAGCGGAATTGCAGCGAGCAGCTGCTGTGCTAGACAAGGACAGCAGAGGCGGTCTGGGTGACGATGGGGCGATGTCGTCCGCCAACATGGCAGCCAATTCGGTGGGCGCACCCTCAGGCTCTGGAAATTTCAGACAGAACAAAGTCATTAACGAAAGACCACCGGGTCTCGGGCCATCGATAAACAAGCTCTACTCGATAACAAAATTCGTCGAAGAGATTACCGCCGGTAAAAGTATTCCAGCAGCAGATCAAGGCTTAGCCTCTGAAGACTCATTTTCAGATTCAGAATCACGTGTAATTAGAACCGGTTCAAGATCTCTTGGAAATCGCATTTCAAGCGCTCCTCGAATCGATGAATTCTCAGGTGGAAAAACCACATCGTACGGCAGTGGCTATATTTCTGACGCGAAACGTTCCGGCATCATGGAGACCGATGACTTCAAAGCAAGAGAACGCGAGTCATCAACAACATCTACAGAAAAATCTGAAGGTGGTGTCACTTATATGAAGCCAGATAGCCCGGCTTCGTACAAAAGCTTAAAAGAGTACGGCGCGCCCCCTACACCAGAACCGCTTGCTGAATTGAAGAAGTCAAAACCAGTCAGCATTGCATATGGTGGTGCCGGCGGAGTATCAGTCGCTTACATACCACCACAGCTGGTGGCAGGCATTCCGGGACTGAGGTTGGGAGTTCCAGAAACTGCCGTAGACCAATACGTCAAAGGCAAAGGCATAGTGCACCGTCAACAGGTGAGCGGCTGGAAAGTCACGTCAGTAACTTCCAACACAACCGGAAAAACCGCGCTGCAAATTTACATGCGTCACGGCACCGTGCAAGCATTTAGAGTATTCGATCCGGCATTCGTCCCAGATGGACTCGGTGTGAGTCTTCACGGCAAACTTAGCTCGATGAAGAAAAAGTTCGGGCAACAACAATTCATCCTAGATGAGCCGTCTAACGACGGAGAAGGAAACGGCGCACGCAACTATGTCTACCCGGTCAATCAAATAAGCTTCCAGCTAGCTCGCTCGAATCCGAAAGACCAGCCTACAGTACAAAGCTTACTCTTGTTCCAATTCCTCTAATTCGCACATTCCATCCCAACTTTTCGATGGTCGGTATATACTCAAATATGAGGAGATACCATGGCTGATCGGAAAAAAATTGTCAGAGAAAATATTGATGGTGGCTTCTTCGTTGATACGACATGTATCGACTGCGATACATGTCGTCAATTAGCACCAGAATCATTCAAAGACGCTGGCGAATATTCTTACGTTTATCATCAGCCGACAACGGATGTCGAGCGAAGAGACGCTACTCGCGCACTTCTTGCCTGCCCTACCGGTTCAATCGGTTGCGATGAAAACAATATCGCGAAAGAAGTGATTAGCGATTTTCCATTACAGCTGGAAGAAAACGTCTTCTATTGCGGATTCAACTCACCGAAGAGCTATGGCGGCAACGCTTACTTCATCCAGCACCCCGAGGGCAACTGGCTAGTCGACTCACCAAAATACAATAGCCACCTCGTCAAAGAATTCGAAAATCGTGGCGGTCTTAGATACATTTTTCTTACGCACGAAGATGATGTTGCCGAAGCAGATCGATTTGCAGAACACTTTGGTGCGCAACGCATCATTCACAGAGCCGCACTGAGAGCCTGCCCTGGTGCCGAGATCATCCTTGACGACGAACAAAGTTTCCAACCTCACTCTGATTTTCAAATCATCAATACACCGGGACACACACGCGGTCATATCGTCTTGCTCTTTAAGAACAAGTATCTCTTCACGGGCGATCACCTGGCATACGATCGGCACAGCGAGCAACTTATCGCGTTTCGCAGTCACTGCTGGTATTCATGGGAAGTACAAACAGAATCAATGAAAAATCTAGCGAACTACAAATTCGAATGGATACTCCCTGGACATGGCGGCCGAGTGAAACTTCAACCAGGCGAATCCTCAGAACTAGTCACAGCGCTAGTCGGCGAAATGGCGACGCACTAAGATTGCTCGGTCCGAGATTTTTTCTCAAACAGACCATCGAATTACCGACACTGTTTTAATCCTCGAATTTTTAAATAATCCTGGTGGAAAAACTCCGCTACAGTGAATGTCGATGCTGGCTCAATTTCAGTATGGAACTTCTTACCGCTAAGCTTCTCGCGTTCCGCTTTCATAGCCTCGGCAATTTTTTTCTGCTCATCGTTGTAATAGAAGATTTCAGATCTATATTGCCCACCGTGATAACTGCGTTTAGCATCATCTGCTGCCGGATCGTGTTCGTCAAAAAATTTGTTCAAAATAGTTTTGTAATCAACGACTTTTGGATCGAATAAAACTTCTACCGCCTCTGCATGTCCAGTCTTACCAGCGCACACAGTCACATAGTTCGGATTTTCAGTGGTACCGCCGGTGTAACCAACGGTCGTCGACTTCACGCCAGGAATGTCTTGCAAGGCAGCCTCGACATGCCAGAAACAGCCGGCAGCAAGTAACGCTTTTTCCATACCAGTTTCGTCGACAGTTTTCTCCTCGCCAAAACCGATCACGGTGCTGCCAGGCGCAGGAGTAACTTGTGCAATCGATGCGTTTTTGTTTTTAAAATAGTCAAATGCACCTTTTCCGCAAACTGACGTTATTGCAAATAAGAACGCAAATATGAGACCCGTCGTTACAAGCAACGGAAACGGCCATCGACGTTTCTGTTCAGGGTTTCTCATAAAATTTCACGCAAATAATTCACTATTGAGAACTTACCCAGCCAGAGACGTGTGCCTGCGACTTGTTACAGCAGTTCAGCAGATTTTTAATCGTAGAAGCGAAGTTTTCAAAGAGATAAACGATGACAATCGGTTACGATTTATCGTTGTACGACGCGTTTGAATATATTTCGTGTTCAGCCATGCTTTTCCCACCACCAGTGCGGCAAGCAGGCGAATTTCAACAGGCTGCTTGAACGATGGAACAATCTAAATACCAACCTCTATATCTCAAGCACCGTCCCCAGGCTCTCGGTGAGTTGGTCGGACAAGGCTCAGTTGTCAAAACGCTGACCAACGCTATCGAGAACAAACGCATAGCTCATGCATATCTGTTCACCGGACCGCGCGGAACAGGCAAAACTTCCTCAGCTAGAATTCTGGCGAAATCGCTAAACTGCGAAATTGGTCCAACCGTCACGCCATGCCTGACCTGTTCGTCCTGCGTTGCCATCAAGGACAGCAGCTCACCATCGGTCTTCGAGATTGACGCAGCATCCAACAATAGTGTCGATGATGCCCGTATGATCATCGAACGCGCACCGCTTGTGGCTGCAGGTGGCAGGTTCAAGATGTACATCGTCGATGAATGTCACATGCTGACCAAGGAAGCGTTTAACGCTTTGCTAAAAACCATTGAAGAACCGCCTCCAGGCGTAATATTCATTCTCGCCACCACGGAGGAACACAAAGTACCTCCGACGATTTTGAGTCGTTGCCAGCGCCTGATGTTCCGCCTGGTAAACCTCGATGAACAGTGCGCTCACCTCGCTGAAGTGGCGAAGAAAGAAAACATTGAAATCGATCAGGATGCGCTTGATTTAATTACCAGAAGATCGGGCGGCGGTATGCGAGATGCGCTTGGGCTGCTCGATCAAGCAAGTCTGCTTGCCCGCCCCGGCGAACCTGTCACGCAAAAAGATTTGCTCGTGCTGCTCGGAGCGCTCGATGAAGACGTTCTGCTGGCAATCTCAAAAGGGATTATGGACAGAAACGGCAAAGAAGTCCTCGATGCCATAACCGGTCTGGTCATGCAAGGTCGTGAGCCCGCATTGGTTGCACAAGAATTAGCCAAGCACTTTTTGAATCTCACCAAAGCATCCTATATAACGAATCAAAGCGGCGGAGGTGGTGACGCCAGTCGGTTCGTGCTGGGCTCAGCTCAGTATCTCGAAGGTTTGATCGAGCAGGCAAAATCATTCGAGCGGGTTGAACTGACCCAGATGGTCGAGATTCTCGACGAACTGGAGCAATCGCTGAAACGTTCAACGCAGCCCTCGATGACGCTAGAAATAGCACTGCTTTCGCTTTGTCACCGTCACGACATCGCCAGCGTCAAACAGCTCGAAGAGCGCATTAATCAGCTCGAAAACATGATCGCCGAAGGTGGCGACATATCTAGAATGCGCGCACCGTCACAAGGAAGACCGGCTTCAGGAGCCCCTCCGCAAAGCAACGAAGTTCTTCCTCATCACAGACCACCATCATCAGGTCCTGAAGTTCTACCGCATAGACAGCCGGGCAACGAAGTTCTGCCACACCATCGACCAGCAGCAGCGCCAGCGAACGAGGCGTTGCCGCATCATCGTCCACCAGCAGCCGATCAGCCCGTGCCTTATAGTCAGCCAGCCGGCGCGCCGGTTCAAAGCAGTGCTGCGCCTCAAGCTCATGCGGCCCCGACTCAACCAACAACCTTCGAACAATCACCACCTGGCGCACCAACGCAATCTCCGCCAGACCAAACGGCGCCGGTTCCTAACTCTGCCAATAGCGATTCGGAGGAAGAAGACGGCGCTCCGGATGTCGTCGTCTCGTCTGTACAAACCCTGCCAGCCTTGCCTCCAGCCCCCGCATTAATCTTCGGCGACGACGACGATGATGATGATGAGCCTGCCAGCGGCGATTCTGCTGGTGACGGCGAGCCACACGTCTATGGTCAACCTGGATCAGTGCCAGCCGCGAGCGAACCAGCTTACGGTGCTCCAACGGTACAAGGTTACGAAACCCCAGCCCAAGCCGGTTACACCGCACCAGCAGAACAAGCGAATGCTGCTCCGCCGCCCCAAGCCGCGCCCCAGCAGAGCGAAGCTCCGCCTCAACACAAAGCAGTTGTCGATACCGGCTCAGACACAGGCGAGATGACGTTCGCTCAACTGGAACGATTATGGTCAGACCTTCTCGATGCCCTGCACAAACGCAGCATTCCTGCCTATAGTCTGGTTTCCATGCACGCCTTCCCTGTTCGGTACGAAGCCAAAACCCTAACACTGGGCGTGAATCGAGAATTTTTCCAAAAATCGATTGAGAACAAAACCAACAACATTGTAGTCGCCTACAAAGATTTGACAAACGAAGAAATCCGAGTCGTAGTCAAAGTCATGTCAGAAGCGCCATCTCCATCAGGAGGAGCCCCCGCAAAAAAGTCTAGTAGCGGCGGCAACGCGGGGGGTGAGCCACCTCCCCAACCTCAAGCGCAGCAACGCGCCCCTGAAGTCTCGCACAGGGTGCAGAATGACGCCGCAACCGGACGTTTGGATTCGTCCGAAAGCTATGAAGCAAGCCGCGCCTCGCAAGCGACAGCCACGATGCCTCAACCAGCAGCTACACAGAGCGCCCCATACCGCCCAGATCCTGTCGTTAGAGATGAGAATAGCCAGCCCGCAGAGCGCAACCGCCCGCTACCTCACACCCCGCCACCAGAGCCCGGCGAGACCACAGCTAGTTCCGGCGACGAAATCGACCCAGGTAAACTGAAAGAAGCCTATAAAATCTTCGAAGGCCCGGGCTCTCGATTAATTAGCTAGTTTCAAAACCGTAATTCAAGTTCGGAAACTCACCACACACGAACTATCAATTCGTTCGCTTGTCCGTTATAAGGCAATTCACCAATTACCACCTGTAAATACGAAACGCCGAGCCCTCTTCGATCGGCTCTTCTTGATCGCCAACCTGCGCTTGCCAGACGATGTCGACGGACTCGACTCGCGCACCGGCAGGTCCGTCGTTACACCAGACCGCGAACTTCTCAACAACTTCATGCGGTCCAACGACAAAAGCCTCGACGCTGCCGTCCTCCATGTTTCTCACCCAACCTGACAGACCTAGTCTATTAGCCGTCTGCTCGGCACTTTTGCGGTAAAAAACACCTTGAACACGGCCGCGAATTCGAAGTCTTGCTCGCTGCAACATCTGACAACCCAATTAGTTTTGAATAAAGTTACCAGAAAAATTGACGGGTTTTTGATTTAAAGAGGGAAGAAATAAAATATAGGAGTGGCTATACTGACTGTTCAGCTCGGCCCACCACCTTCGAGCGTACTACGTGTTGCAAGCACGACAAAAAATAATCATCAAATGTCCGAGAACGTAACCCACCAAGAATCACTAACTAGAACGCAAGTGGAAGACGCCATCCGGTCCGTAAGAGACCGAGGTTGGGATGTCAACCCGTATACCGTCGCCGAAGAGGCGAAGGCGTCTCACGCCGAAATCTCTAAGAGCCCTGAGTTCATGCAGCTTATCGTCATGGCCAGAGGTGGAGATGTCAGCTTCCAACCGAGCCAGCAGTCACGAGTCAACGAATTAGAAGCTGAGGTTCGCGCCCTGCAAAGCAAGTTGAACAGTTCCGTCCTTGCTGGGACACCCAGTGAAGATGACCTTCTCAACGAGCAGATGAAGGCGCTGCTCAGTTCCGAATCAGACGAGCAAGTCAAGCATCTGGAGAAGGAACTGGAGAATGCCTACGCCCAGGTCGTCACACTCGAAGAAGACAAAGTCGATTTAACCAGAAGCGTCACCGGACTTGAAAAGATCAACGAAGCGCTGAATTATCGGATGCGCGAACTGGAAGGCGAGTCCAGCGAACTGAAGCGCCAACTTGCCTCTCAAACAGCAGAGCGCCCTGAAAAATCCTATGAGGATATGGAAAAAATCAATCGTGAGATGGCGCTGCGGTTGGAAGAACTGATCAGCAATCATCGCGCCAATAACGAGCATATTGCCCTTCTCGAAGCGACCAACTCCCAGCACGAATCGGTGATCCTGGAACTGGAAGCCAAATTGGCAGAGCTTCAGCAAGAAGCAGACATGTTGGCTCTGCAGCTGCAAAACGCATTTCAAATCGGTTATCAAAAGGGCGTGGCTGACAACAAGCCAGGAGCGACGCCGGAAGAGCAAGCCGCTCAGGCCGCCCAGATGGCACAAGAAATTTCACAAGAACTGACTGGCGAGTTTGGAGCTGCGATTGCTTCGCATCTCGACACTGGCGATCAACAGGTTTACGCATCAAACCAGTATCACGAGATGCATCAACAGATGCCGAACGACGAAATCAGACATCAGCAACAGCCTCCACAGGTCGCAGCTCAAGCCAGCGAACAAGATGTTCACGGCGGCTGGGGTCCGGAAGCCGAACACGTTCTCAACTTCGCAAAAACCGGTCCCTACGTGGCTTCCAATTTCAATCCACTGGAGTCATTGAGCTGGAGAGACCTGGAAACGGTCTACAGCATGGGAGTTTTATCAATCAAAGATTTTTCACGCAGCCTCACCGACTACGCAACCGCTACCGATGCTCAGTTTCAAGCAGTCGCGGAGCAAGCACCTCAACGTCCAGATCCGGAGCCGCGGGTTGCGCATCAGCCGGTAGAGCAAGCCGGAAGCACCGCGACGTTCTCGAACGACGCCAGTCCACGATCTTCAGCAGTTCCGTTTCCAGACGACACGATTCAACCAAACGCGGGATTACGAGCAGTTCAACCATTTCCAGAGAATACGGTCGAGATGCAGGCGTTCACCGAACTTGAAGCAGCCGTGCCGCCCAACCAGTATTCCGAAGTTCAAAACATGTTTACCGAGCAAGCCTATCAGGGCGATCCGACACTGGATGCCTACGGTCATGCAGTTGGAGAAACTACTCAAGCCGAAACCAGACTGTTCCCTGAAAACGACAATGAGCCACCGCTGGCAGAACCGCCGAAATCGGACGGCGCACTTGATTTCATCGACGAATTAATTGACCTCGATAAATTGGACATCTTCGACAGCCTTGAAGATCTGGCGGAGCTTGGAAAAATCGATGTTCTAAGCGAACCGATTATGCCGTTCGACATGGGCGACGAAGCTACGGTTGAAACGCCTGCCGTCGAGCAAACCGGCACACCTTCGGACGAAGAACTCCGCAATTTGCTCAACAATCGTACTGCTGCTGCATCGCAGGACCCCACTGGCGAACAGACAGTGAAAACCCCGCCAGTCGAAAGCGGCAGCGGAATGAGTATCGAGGACGAAATCAGACAGCGTCAGATTCCAGGGGCAAGCAGAAAGTTTGTCGGTGGGAAAGCCGCGCAATCAGCGCCGCCTCC
>CAZRMH010000348.1:0-8877 GCA_964600935.1 uncultured Candidatus Obscuribacterales bacterium | reverse complement strand
GGTAGCACTACTGCCTATAGCCTCTGCGGGGCCTCTGTCGCACGCCCTATGATAATGCCTCGGGTCGACATTGATTCAGACGATCGGGATTCCTGCGTTTTATCCGACAAAACTGTATATTCCCAGATTTCGATTCTTTTTACTCTTAAGGCGAAATCGGCAGCCGACGAACGAAACTGTTCACCACAAATACGTTCAGGTTTAGGCAAGGTCCTTTCGCTTTTGTTAAAACGGTATAGGCCAGATCAATCGAACCTACCTCCAGGCGATCATACCTGGTGGAATCTGCAAACTCACTTGTTACTTGCCGCCCTTCAACGCATCAAGCATCTTCGACAGATCGTTATTCCCGCCCTGTTGCGGCTGCGAGTGCAGAGTGGCGCCACCTGTTCTCGGAATGGCGACTGGTCGCGATATTTGCTGCGGTCGCTTCGGCGCATCTAATCCCATCTCGAACGCCATATCGTTCATCATGCGCTGAGTTTCATCATCCATGAACACTTCAGCCTGACTGGAAGCCAGTTTGTATCCACCGGGCAAACCAAAATAGTTGGCAGGAATCGCCCGCGACTCACTCCTGAACGTATCGAGCGCGGTAACGGTTCGACCATCAGAACCGGTGTACGAGATCCTCAGAGGGAAATACTTTGTCTTCGGCATACCGTAAGTATTGGCGAGCATATCAGCAACCCCTGGTGGCACTGGAATATCGCTCGCCACCCAACATTCCGCGGACGAAACAGCGTTTAAATTCCGACCACCCGCAGCCGGAGCCGCATTCTTCATCGTGTACTTAGTCGCTTTCAAACCGGCGACATTGCCTGCGCCCGCCAGTTGCCAAGGACGGCTCTTCATCTCGGCGGTGCGCGAATCACGCCTGGAAATTGTTTTCTGCCACTCTTGGAAAGTGGTGGCGTAGTAAAGACGAGTCTTGTCGTTGTACATCGTCACGGACCAACTCGGTCCCATCGTGGAGATATTCGCACCCAGCTTCGGCACAGTCCACTTCAGACCGCTTGGGCTCACGTAGGTATAGAGATCTCCCATCGCCGTACTTTTCTGAGTGAGCGCCCAGCCTGCCTCTTGGGCTAGCACGGGTTTGGAAACTTGCGTCGCCAGAAGCGCCAGCACAGCCGCCGCGCCGCGGATCAGTCTTCCGGATTTCAACATTTCAGTTCACGCCTCGCCGCTTATCTCACAATCGAATAATAATGAATTTCGCAAGATAAAGCATGAATCTGATAATTCGGTTGGTGGAAATCAGAGATTGATCCGCTAAGACCGTTTGTCAAAACAGAAGATTAACGGCGCAAAGAGAGTTTGATGGGCAAAAGCAAAGAATGGTGGATGAAAATGAAAGATTTGTCGTTAAAACGAGAATCAGTCTGAGTACAAACGCACGGCTCCGGTCAAAAAAACGCAATTATTCATAACGCACCACCGATAGTATCATTGCCGTTTCGCAAGCCGAGCGGCTTTGTTAAGCGGCCGCAAGAATGGCGAAGCGCATCTGTTCTACAATGTGACTCACCAAGCAGAGTGAGAGTTATGTTTTTAGATTCGATGAAGAAAAAGGTCAGGGGTAAGGGCATGCGCGTGGTTTACGCCGAAGGCAATGAGGAACGTGCAATACGCGCAGCCGCTCTTCTACGCGATGAAGACCTGGCGAAACCGATTCTAATCGGCGACACGGAGAAAATCGATAAGCTGGCGAAGAAACTCGGAATAGACAGCAACGGAATTGACATTCACGACCGCTCCGAAGACAAAGACTTTGAAAAATATGTCGATAAGTATTACGAGTTGAGAAAGCATAAGGAGATTACGCGTAAACAAGCCGAAGATAAAGTGAAACAGCCGCACTACTTCGGTGCCTTGATGGTTCACCTCGGCAAAGCAGACGGAATGGTTTCTGGATTAAACAGTGAAACTAAACCATTCATTCCAGCATTTGAAATCATTGGTCTCAAGGAAGGCTTCCGAAGAGCCTCTTCGCTGTTCGTTTTGGAATGGCCCGAGCGTTTGCTTTTCTTCGCCGACTGTTCGGTAAACATCGATCCGGATGCGAAAACTCTATCTGATATCGCCCATGCTACCGCTCAAACTGTTGCATCACTCGGTTATGAACCCCGCGTCGCGTTTCTCTCGTTCTCAACCTGCGACAGCGCAAAAGGCGAATCCGTAGACAAAGTCAAAGAAGCACTGCGACTGACGAAGAAAGAATGCCCGGACATGATCGTCGATGGCGAGATTCAATTCGATGCTGCGCTGCTTCCTGATATCGCAAAGAAGAAAGCACCGGGCAGCGTTTTCGAGAAAAAGGGCGCCAATGTTTTCATCTTCCCAGATTTAAACAGCGGCAACATAGCCTACAAGATCTCAGAACGTCTTGGACGCGCGACCGCGACAGGACCGATTCTTCAAGGTCTCAATCATCCGATCAATGATGTCTCGCGCGGCTGTTCGTTCGAAGATTTTGCTAACTCAGGCGTGCTCACCGCGGCGCTCGCAATTATTCAAAACAAGAAGGGCGACGAATGCCAGATCAGTGGTGAAGAAAGTTAGAAGATCAGTTTTTTGAAAAACGGTTTGGGTATGTGAATTGTAGAAATTTTTTCTACTGTTCCTGAGGTATGCGGATGTTCACCTTTCCCGAATCAGAATATCAATGGTGCCCCCAGTGCGCCGGTAATATTCGCAAAGACGCTGATTATTGCCGCTATTGCAGAAAAGCAATCTCAAACAGAATGCTGAAGAAAGCAGTCGCAAGATCGGTCCACACAATCGACGAAGTCTCTTGCTGGCTGCCGTCGTTCAACACCTTAATCACCAAGCTCACTCCGGAATTTTTAGAGCGATTCGAACAAGCCGATAAAGACTATCCGCCTGGAACAATTGGTTTGCCTGACGGTGCAGACCCTGCACAGACCAGACGAGCGAATCGAGAGACCGGATTTTGTTCTTTTGACAAACCGGAACCGCACGTTATCGGATTACTTTACGACATCCTCCTTTCTCTGCATGAAAACGGCGAATCAATTGCCGAGCTCTGCCAATACAAGCATCTGCAACTTCTGGAACTGACACCACAGGAAGTGGCAGCCGAGATTGAACTTCGGAAGGAAGAATTCCAAAGAAATTATCAGTGTAAGTACTGCCGAGAGTACATCTTCCCCGATGGTGACGATTGCCGTTTTTGTGGCGGAAATGAAGACAACAAACCCAAAGCGATAATTCGACCGCTGCACAAGCCCATTGACACTACGCTGTTGAAAGATGTGCTGGTGTATGAATCCGCCAGACGAAAAATGAATGAACTCGATCCAATTCCAGACGACATTTTGGCAGCAAGCGGAATAACAGCCGATGCTGTCGATCAGGAAATTTTTCGCCAGCGTAGCTCCAATGCTCTAAAACCAATGCCACGGTTTTACAAACGAATGGTCGAACTGAATATAGCCAGTTATGTCTCACCAGAGGCTCGATCGATAAACGCGCTTGTGGAGCTGGGTTCAGCTCTCGACACTAAAAAACAGGAGCGTCTTGCCGAAGCATTGATTGTCTATGAACACGCTCTCCAGCGCACAGAAAACAACGTCGAATTGATACACGAACGTGGCAGCGTCCTATTCTACCTCGCTCTTCTCTACCAGCGAAAAGAAGACATGCAGCAGTACAAGCATTATCACGACATGGCGCAAGAATGCAAAACATACGGCATGCCCGACGAGATGAAAGAACTGCTCAAGCAAACAGACGTTCAAAGCCTGAAGTCACTTGTCGCCCACGATTTTGACGACTCTGATCCGGAAAAACGGCTTGCCGAGATGGAAAAAATGCTTACGGGACACACTGAATTGATGGAGCAAATGGTCGCCCAAATGGAGTCAGCCGTGCCTGGTCTTGGCGAAATGATGGCCGGCATCGGCAACATCTTAGACTCCACCGCCCAGACTTCACGCCTGAAACTGGAAGCCGAAATCGCTCACAACAAAGGAAACCTGGACGAAGCCTTCGAAATCTACAACAAGCTCCTCGCGCATACGTCAGAAAGCATATCTCCGCTTCATGGCACACCAAACATTCTCTGCTCTCTTGCCGAAATTAAATTCCAGCAAGGCGATCATGTGGCAGCAGAAAACTTCTTCAAAGAAGCAATGAGCCAGTCCAACGAACTCCGCGAAGCCTCTGAAGATATTGGCCGAATCGCAGTTATCAATGCGAACTTCAACTACGGGCGTATGCTGAGAGATATCGGAAGACTGCCTGAAGCAGAAGAGAAACTTCTTACAGCCATTAAACTACAAGCGGAAAACAGAGACGAAATGATCGCGAGATACAATAGCGAAAGAACTGATTTCAGCGGTCATACTGCAGCGTACAACACCGAGTACATCAAACTCTTGCGATTGATGAATCGCAATGACGAAGCAGATAAATTGGAAGCCGAAACAGTTCAACTGCAAAAGGAGGCTGAAGAGGCCAACGAAAATTACAAGAAACATCGAGAGAAATATTCGCAGCAAATGCGCGACGTCATGGATCTGGACTAGCGTCGTTTCGATCAATGCGGGCAGCGCAGTCCGAATCGAAACGAAAACTCTAGCATAGCGAGGGCGAAGGCGACTGCGCTCGTCTAAGTTCCAGCGCGGCGATATCGCGTTTCCCAGTCGATCGGTAGCGACAGCTTTTAAATTCGCGTGCGCGGATCGATTGCATCGCGCAGACCGTCTCCGAGGAAATTGAACGAAAGCACAGTCATGAAAATAAAGGAGCTCGGGAAGAAAATCAAATGCGGATGCGTCCGTAGAGCGCGCCATCCGTCGCTCGCCAGAGTTCCCCAACTGCACGCCGGTGGAGATAAACCCAGGCCGATAAAACTCAATGTTGATTCAGACAGAATAGCAGCAGGGACGGTGAAAGTCATAGCGACTATAACCGGGCCCAGAGAGTTTGGCAGCATGTGCTTCAAAACGATGAGCAAGTGGTTTTGACCCTGAGCCCGAGCCGCTTCGACGAACTCTTCGTTTTTCAACTGGATAAACTGCGCACGTACTAATCGGGCTGTTCCACGCCAACTAGTCAGTGCCAGAGCAAGCAAAATTCCAACCGTACCACGTCCGATCAACACACCGAGCAAGATCATGACGAGCAAGTCAGGAAGAGAGTAAGCAATGTCTACGACACGCATCAAAATACTGTCCACTTTGCCGCCAACGTAACCGGCGACTGCACCATATATAGTGCCGATGATAAACCCGACGAGCGCTGTCACTATGCCTATGGTGATTGATAAACGGGAACCGTAAATCACACGAGTAAGTACATCACGCCCCAGTTCATCAGTTCCCATCAAGTGAACCATCGATGGACCGGCAAGTACTGTTTCCGACGTTTCATCAAATGCGAAACTCGTCATCGGAACGTTCAGATACGAAAGAACTGCAATCAGACAAATGATGCCGACCAACCAAAGCGATAGATACGCGGTCGGAATTCTTTTCAGCCTGGAGAAGACGTCGCGTTTTATCTTGATCATCCGTCGACCTCCATGCGTGGGTCGAGGAATTTGTATCCGATATCAACCAGTGTGTTCGTGATCAGCAGAAGAATTGAGAAAACCAGAGTCGTCGCCATGATCAAATCATAATCGCGATTGCTGACAGCGGTAATAAAAAAGCGACCCATTCCCGGGATGGCGTAGATATATTCGACAACGAAGGAACCTGTAATTAAGGCTGCGGTAATCGGTCCGAGAACAGTTAGAACCGGAATCAGGGCGTTGCGAAGAACGTGTTTAACAACCGTGGAGTATTTGGACAAGCCCTTACTCCGTGCCGTTCTAACCCAATCTTTTTCCAGGATTTCGAGAACACTCGCTCGAGTCAGACGCGCCAGATACGCTGCCGGACCAAAAGCAAGTGTCACCGCTGGCAGTATCATATGCTGCGGGGACTCCCACAAGGCAACCGGCAAGATTCGAAGCGTTATGCCCATGAAGAATATCAAACCAGCGCCTATCACAAAGGAGGGCAGCGAGATTCCAGAGGTTGAAATAAACATCGACAGGTAATCGATCGGTGTTCCTCGATTTACTCCAGCAAGTGCCCCCAGAGGCACGCCAATGCAAATTGCTAAAACCAGTGCTAGTAAACCGAGTTGCAATGAAACGGGAAAGGCATCACCAATGATGTCATTGACCGTGCGGTTCGCATATTTGTACGAAACGCCCAAATCGCCCTTAGCGAGCCGACCGAGGTACAAAAAATATTGCTCGTGAACCGGTTTATCCAAATTGTATTTCGCTTCCAGATTGGCAACAATCTCTTTGGGCAGATTTCGCTCTGCATCAAATGGACCACCAGGGACAATTCGAACTAGCACGAAAGTCAAAGATGCGACGATTAGCAAAACCGGGATGGCATAAAGAATTCGCTTAACCAGAAAGGAGAACATCAGTGCTTTACCTCCGCATTCCTGGTTTTAAAACCGGACGAAACAGGTTTCGATATCGAACTCGACGACTGCGGTTCCAACTTCAAAGCAGGCGCGGATTGTTCAAACTTCGAACCTCGCGCCGATGTTTCGAGGCTCGCATCGATCGCGGGGTCTTCGATTCTTCCGGTTTTGAAAAATTGAATGTCGAGTGCGTTAAATTCGATGCCCTTTGTCCACGGCTTGAGCAGCAGGTTCTGAGTAGTGACAAAAGTTGGAACGATCGCTGCTTCATCATGGCAAAGAATTCGATCGGCCTGTTGATAGAGTGAAACTCGTCTCTCTTGATTGAGCTCCCCCTCAGCCGTTTCAATCAGAGCATCATAGGTTCTATTCGACCAGCGTGTGTGATTGTTGCCATTACCAGTGGTGAATAAATTCATAAATGTTTGAGCATCAGGGAAGTCAGCGATCCAGTTAGCGCGGAAGAGCTGAGGGGGATCTTGGCGTCTAGTCGCCAGATAGACTTTCCATTCCTGATTGAGCAGTTCAATTGTGATACCAAGGTTTTTCTTCAACTGCGCTTGAATCGATTCAACGATCAATCGTGTGTCTTCACGGTTAGGGTACAACAACGGCACGTTAGGAAAATTCTTTCCATCAGGGAATCCCGCCGCCGCAAGTTCCTTCCGCGCAGCCTCCGGGTCAAACGCCAAGGCGGCGTCGGAAGACGATCCAGGCACCTCGGCCGGTATCCAAGATTGGGATGGACGCTCTCCCCGGCGCAACAGTTTGGGAAAAACGTTCTTATCGATCGCCATGGCAATTGCGCGTCTCACGCGTTTATCGCCAAAAGGTTTTTTCAAAACATTGAACCCAATGTATGTGCCCTGCAGTAGCGGAACGCGCTTATAACCGGGCGAATCACGATAGCGATCGACATCGTGCGTTGAGAAACTGCGATTATCGACATAGTCGAGTTCATCGTTTTCAAACAAGGCAAAGGCAGTCGATTGTTCCGCGACCATGAACATCTTTATACGATCGAGTTTAGGTCGTCCCTCGAAGAACTGATCGTTGGCCTTCAGTTCGATCTTGTAATCATGTTGCCACTTATCCAGGACAAATGGTCCATTAGTGACGATGTTCTTCGGCTCAGTCCAACGGTCTCCGTAAGTTTCAACCACATCTTTCCGCATTGGATAGGTGGCCCAATGAGCGGTCATGTATATAAAGTACGCCGCCGGCTTCTTCAATCGCACTTCGAAAGTACGCGGATCAAGCGCATGGGCACCCAGTTGCGTCAAGTCTGTAATTTTTCCGGTGTTGATCTCTTGGGCATTGACAACGTCATTTAGAAAATCCGCATAGCCGGCTCCGGTTTTCGGCTCTACGATTCGTCGCCAGGCATATTCGAAATCATAGGCAGTGACAGGTTTTCCATCGGTCCACTTCAAATCGTTTCGCAAATGAAAGACATATCGTTTTCCGCCATCAAGAATTTCCCAGCTCTGCGCACAGCTCGGAGCACAACTCAAATCTTTACGATATTGAGTCAGTCCAGCCATTATGTTGACAATTACGTCACCAGAAGTGGCATCGGTTGTAATGTGCCAGTCGAGCGCTGGAGGCTCTGTGCCAAGATTCATGCGCAGCACGCCGGGTGTGAACCGCGGTCGAGACGCACAGCCAGACAGCGCAACCAGTGACAGCGCCAGGAGCGCGATCGCGATTACGGTAAATGAGGAGCGGTTAAGACTCGTAGGATGCTGAAGCGAAATTGTATTTTCCAGGTTCACATATCAGTAAATGGCTTCAATCTTTGTCCCTTTGCGGCAATTGAGCCAGCCTGCATAATCATAAACGTTTCAAAACTACGTAAAACACATCCTCAACAGTTAAGACATTTTATAGATCGAAAACAGCCGTTTTGACCGCAAAACCAATGAAGGCCGCCGCAGGCGTTGTTGACACGCTTTCGTACGTATGGATATACTGATCTCCTGCCACCCACCGGGGGGCAGTTTTTTTTGCCTTCTTTTCTTTCGACCTATATGGAAGGGACGAGGCAGGAGAAAGTAACAGCGAGGGCAACCGCACCTTATAAAGTACGGCTGAGCTGCCCAAACGAGGGACAGAAAAATGGCCAAGAAAGACGACAGAATTATCATCACGCTAGCTTGTGGCGAATGCAAATGCCGCAACTACACGACGATGAAGAACAAGCGCAACGATCCTGATCGTATAGAGATCAAGAAGTATTGCAAGACGTGCCGCTCCCACAGAGAGCACAAGGAAACCAAGAAGTAATTTGCATCCCGCCTTCAAGTCAAACCGCGCGCATTAGCGCGCGGCGGCCAAGAAGGTATCGGAGTAAGATGAACTGTAAGCGCCCTTAGTTTAATGGTAAAACGAACGTCTCCAAAATGTTTGTTGAGGGTT
>CAZRMH010000347.1:0-8961 GCA_964600935.1 uncultured Candidatus Obscuribacterales bacterium | reverse complement strand
ATCTTCTAGAACGGTAGCCGTACCAAAATCGATTACTTTGACAGACTCTTGATCTCCGGACTGAACTATCATGATGTTGCTAGGTTTTAAATCTCGATGAATAACCTTGCTTTCATGGGCGAAGTGCATGGCTTCAGCCGTCAATGAGGCTATCGTCAAGGCGCGTTCTAGTTCGAGGGTTCCGCATTCTTCCAGAATTTTGTCCAGCGACCGTCCGTCAACAAACTCCATCACCAGATACGGTGTGCCATCATCGGCAATACCGAAGTCAAAAACTTCCAGCAATCCGCGATGAGTCAATTTGCTGGATGCTCTCGCCTCCTTTTGGAACCGCATAACCTTGCGCTCATCGCTCTGTCGAAAGCGCATGAGTTTGATTGCCGCGATTCGTTTTAAAACATTGTCTCGAACTTTGTAAACGTCGCCAGTGGCGCCCGAGCCAATCTTTTCCAGTATCTGAAACCGCCCCGCAAACAAGTCGGTGCGATCAATAATTTCGTCGCTCGGATTGGTTCCCATTTGTTCATATTAACATCGTCTCAAGCAGTGCGTCGGATAATACTCTACGGATTCAGTCTGCGACTGCTTAAAACGGTTTCCTAAACTCGATATTCGACTCTTATCTGTTGAGTATGTATTCTCACCATCTCTTAAACTTTAGGAAGTTCGAAATCTGGAACTGCTTTAGTAAAGGAGTAAAGCGTCTGATTTTGCAGGGTAGTCAAGACTTGTTTGTTAGCCACCATTGATTAAACTGGTTTGTGGGTCGAGCGTGCTGAACGCAGTCGCAGAGCCGATTTATATATTGTGTGCTAGTACATCAATATGCCGGCTAACGAAAAGATCCATTCTCGATATAACAGACACCAAATACTAGAAAACGAGGCCCGAATGCAGGACGATACATTGCCCGTCGCTTTGCAAAAGAGAATTGAGGAACTTAGAGATCTGGAATCCTCTTACTGGGAAGATGAGCTTTACTCATATGACGCTCTCACAAATCCCGTTTACAGAGATGAATTAGAGCGTTGCTTCAAGCTCGATCCGCTAGGTCCATTGCCTCCTCGGCTATAAGATTGATCCCTTTCAGGGTCAAGTCAGAATCAAAAAATTCGATACTACCGGTGAAGGCATCGGAAAAGTAATGGGATAAACCTCCGGTCGCGACGACAACCACGGAGCCATCCATTACCCGCTTGCTCTCAGCGATCCAGTGTTCCACCATCGCGATATGTCCAAGGACAGTTCCATTGAGAATTGCTTCTGGAGTAGTGGTGGCCAGTGGATTGATACTGTCGCGTTGAAAAACTTTGTCGACGTCCAGTAACGGCAGCTGATCGGTCTTTGAATAAATCGCTTGCATGGTCGATTTCAGACCAAGCGTGATTAAACCACCCATTAACCTCCCCGCCTTGCTCACACCAGTGAGGGTCGTGGCCGTGCCGAAGTCGATAACGATGGCGGCGTCGGCTGCGTCTTTCACGTAGAACTTGAGCGCTGCTACACAGTTGGCGAGGCGGTCGTGTCCGAGAGTTGGATACGTATCCGTAATCGATTTTTGTTTGTCGAGAGAAATTGCGATTGTGGGAACTTTTTCGTTCTGCAACAGCCCGACAAGTTTTTCGCGAGCCGATGGTACGACAGAGCTGATCGCAACTGTCACAGCGTTTTCACTGCGTTGTTTTTCGGACAGTGATTTTGCAGCACCGTCGGTATCCGATATCGAGTGATACCATTTTGATACCACTTCATGATTGTTGAATAAACCGCAGGCAATTGTCGAGTTGCCGATGTCTACTGCGATGCGTTTAACCATCTCCGTTTTGCCTTTCCGATTGCAGTTGTCTTGTCATTTCGCCGCTCCAAAATAACGTTTTAGTCCACCTGATAAAGATTGCGCGACGCGGTCCTGGAAGTCTGGCCTGATTAGTTGAGCGTACTCATCAGGGTGAATCATGAATCCGATTTCGCAGAGAACGGACAACTGATTTGACGGCCGTGTTAACGCGAGATTTTGGTAACGAGCGCCGATATCGGGGAAGCCGAGATCGTGAACGAGGGCGTCTTTCAGAGAGCGCGCCAGTTCGGTCGATTGTGGATGATACCAGTAGGTTGATGAGCCGTGTTCCTTCCACGGATCTCTGCCGTCCGGCAGTGCGTTGTTGTGGACTGAAAGAAGGATGTCGCAATTGTTATTGCGAGCTATGTTGCATCGATCGTAGAGGTCGAGATCGTTGTCAGTCGTGCGAGTCATTATGACGCGTGCGCCTTCTGCTTCTAGAAGCTTGCGGAGTTTTAAACTTATGGCTAGGTTCACTTGAGCTTCGGTCGCGCCGGAGCAGCCTGTGGAGCCCGGAGCAGGTGTTCCATGACCAGGATCGACGCAGATCGATAGACCGTTTAGCGGGCGGTCCGCTGTCGGTTTCACAGGCGCTGGATTTCGAACATGAATAACTAGTTTGTTGTCCTGGTAGGTTCCTGCGAAGCCCCACTGGCGATTTCCGCGCACCTTCACGGTTAGTTCGTAAACATCGTCGGACACCTGACGCCAGGTGACGCCGTCAATCATTCCAGGCTCGCTTGGCGGGCGCGCCACGCTGCCGGAAGGTGGCGAATCTTCGCCTTCTTCGAAAGTCTTGTGGTACTGCTGCGACGCGTAGTCGGTGTCAGATGTAGCGCCGTAAATTTTGACGACAAGTTTATTTGGATTCAGACTTTGTTCAATGTGAAACGGCAAACGTTGGCTTAACGGCACAACGACGGCGTCTCCGTATGTGCTTCTGGAGATGTTTACCGTCGTTACGATTCCTTTTGCCGGTGCGCCCGATGCGCCTGTGGAACCTCGTTCTCGTGCGACGTCTTCCGCCTTGACGTAAACATGCTGACTGGGTCCGTAGGAGCAGCGAATATTGTCGCCCTGCCAGCCGTCCACCATTAGACGCACGCCTTTCGGAAGCGGAGTCAATCTCGCTTTGTCCGGACTAACTCGGATGATTGTATCGTCTTTGTTTGTTTGCACTATATGTGGTTGCGTCAGGACCGTCACCACTCCCGGTGCCAGGCTGCTGATGGTTTCTCCATCTTTCTTCAGTGTGAATCGAACCTTTGCGGAACTGAAGCGATCGGTTGGCTGGATTTTGTAGAAGCCAACGTATAGGTCGTCGGCTCCTTCCGGCAGTGATTGAAAAACTTTTCCGTAGGCGATCGCTAAACCGTCGTTCACATTCGGTGCGACTGGTGCTGGAATTGGTTTCGCCGTTGCGCTCGCAGTTGCCTTTCCTTGTTTGGAAGGTACTGTTTTTTTCTTGCCGGAGGTTTTCGCTCTGCTTTGTCGGACTTCCGGTGCCGGACTTAAAACGATTGTTCGGTCATCAATTTTGACGGACATGGTACCGCCTGGAGTGGCGCGCGCTTTTAAGATGATCAAATCACCAATCGATGCGCCTGTGTCAACTTTCGGTTCCATCGTTTCACTCAGAATTTCGACTCCCGAAGTCTCCTTCGGTGCGATTATCTCCGGGCGTGTTACATGTATGGTCTTATCCGGTGATGACTTATCTGCGGGCGAAACCACGAATGTATTGACGCCCCGTTTCAACGGCGCCACGTGTGCAAAGAATCCTTGTGCGTTTTTTCTAACGGGCAAACCGTTGATGGTTAAGCCTTTGCTAGGGTCCGATGCACCCACGAAGTAGGTAGACGCAGCCGTGACTTTCATTCCATCTTTCGGGTGGGCGACGTAAATTGTATTTTTGTCCGGCGATTCAATTATTTGCGCGATTGATTGAAACGATGCCAAACAGGCGGGAGCGACGATCAAGCCGAATGCCGCCAACCCTGCAAAAAATCTCATTCTTGCCCCTTCTTAGGTGCGAGTGCCGTGTCATTGATTGTTGGATCCAATTTCCTGAAGTATGTTTTTGTGATCATCAAATTTGTCAGATCCGGCGGATTGGTCGAGTTTAACTGCAATAGAGCAAAGTGGTGCGGATCCACGTTCGCTCTTTGTAAATAGGTCTCGTACTTCTTAAACAGTGGTGATAAGAGGAACTCGAGTCGTTCATCATCGTAGTAAACGTTATGTTCGTTGTTGACGAATTTGTAAGTGGCAACTTTTGCATCAGATTCCATGGATTCCGGCGTGATGACGTGCTCTGTCAAAGGCGGGTATCCAAGCGTTCCTCGGCAGATCAGGAATATAGTATTGGCCGCCATTCGATTGTCTTTCAATGCATTCGTTGCGCGACCGAGAGCTTTGGTGACCGATGTTGACTGACCACCGACAATGAACGAATTCTGGCTCCAGAACTGCGTAAGCTTCTCGCTGCTGGTCACGGGATAATGGTCGTTTATAACTTTAAGCGTCAGCAGATTGCAGGCGTTTATCCAAAAACATGCTTTTTCATTGTCGTTCTCTAATTTATCCGGAGCGATGCTTTCTAACTCGCTGACTGCTTTTCCCAGGTCTGGATCGGATTTCATCGCGGCGTAATCGACCAATCCATCTTTGACGTATTTTTGGAGAACTGCGCCGTATGTTTCGAATCGATACGTTGTCGGGTGAGTCACACTAAGCGTCAGCGATTTGATCGAATTCGGAGCAAGACGAATAATATATGCCAGCACCAACAGAAAGCCGAGTGAAAGTGCGACTATCGGCAAAATTTTGCTGTTGGAACCAAGTTTAATCATCAGCGGATTATGGTCAGCGTGCAGTCATCGTTGGGTTCAATTGTATCCGGTTGGCAGCAATTTTAATGCGTTGAATGCAGCGGCGTGTGTGAATTGTATTGCGTTCAATAGAAAGTACAAAATTTCGATTTGAAATTGATGTCAAAAACCTCCTTCAGAGGTTGTTCTTCGTGGTCGTATGTCAGTGGGCTTTCAATAGATTAGCCGTGGAAGCCAGTCGCTGTGCTATGAGCTTGTTAATCGAAGATCGGCAAACCTTGTCGAATGTGTGGAAAGCGGCTTACAGCCTAAGTACCGCGTGAAATTAAGAGGATTCATTTGAGTTCGATTGAATCAAATTGAGTCGAAGGAGATTCTATGAAGTTTTTGACAACACTCATGGCCGCCGCGATGGTGGTTGGAATGGCAACCCCAGCGCTTGCCGATTACGACTATGACGATTATCGTGAAGACATTCGCGATGCGAACAAGGATTACGCCAAGGCTGTTCGTAAACAGCAGCGCCACGCCTACCGGTCGTATAGAAACGGCTACTACGGAGCGCCTGGCTATTACAGCAATCGTGCTTATTATCCGCAAGTCTATCCTAGTTCATACTATTACGGACGCGGTCGACACAGCGGCATCGCCCGTGGAATTTTGGACGCGATTTTCTAAATTCGTTGACCGAGAAGGAGGCAGCGTCAATGCAGATGTTGCTTCCTTTTATCGATCCGATAAGGAACTAACTCTTCAAGCCGTTCAAGGCAAAATCAAAATAACCTTTTAACTGTTTCTTTAATTCACCTTCGGGTCGGCCGGATCTAACCCAATAATATTGTTCGCAGAGAATTGCAAGATCAAGTAAGTGAGCGATTCTTCCGCGATCTATATCGGTGCGGAATCGACCTGTGTCTTGCCCTCTTTTGATAATTACATCCAGACAAATTGCAATTGGTTCAGGTGTGCATTTTGTGTTGCCAGTCGATTCCCGCTCCAACAGCGGGCTAAAACGCTGATTGCAAAACACGTCAAGTAATCCATAATTTACTTCAGTCCATTCCGCCACGTCTGTTATAAATGCTTCAATCATCTCGTCGACTGGGAGCTCTTTTGCACTGAGCATCTCGATATATTCGATCGCTTCTTCGCGACCCTTTCTTTTTATTTCGAGAGCAATTTCCTCTTTCGATTTAAAGTATGAATAGAAAGTGACCTTGGCTACATCTGCCTCTGAAACGATGTCATCGATGGTCGTGCCGGCATATCCATGGGTTGCGAACAAACGTGTAGCGGCATCAACTAATGTCTGGCGACGGTGCTCGCGTTTGCGTTCTTTTCGTGTAGTTTGCAAGTCGGTCATTTGACAATCATACCACAGTATGAAATCATACTGGAGTATGGTTTTTCGGCGTGTGTCTCTAAATGGAGCACCTGTTTGAATTCTTCGAGCACATGGCATCCTTAATGAGATTTTTTCCCGTCCTTCTCGTTCTGATTTTGACGCTTCTCACCGGTTGTGAGAAGAAGCCCGAAGTCGTGGTCATGCCACCGGCGGCGGTAGCAATCGTTCCGGTCACGACCGCACCTTTTAAAGAGAAATCTATTTATCTCGGCAATTTGAAGTCGCGAAAATCAGTTTCCCTTTCGCCTAATATTGAAGGCAATGTCACGAGCATTCGCGTGACTGCAGGTCAATCGGTCAAGGCGGGCGAAGAGATCATGCGTATCGATTCGCTGATGCAAACAGCGCAGGCTAACGCCGTTGCCGCGGGCGCGGATTCCGTTCAGTCCGATTTAGGAACGGCTGAAGCGACACTGCGTTCCTTACAAAGCACATTGCAAAGCAAAATTGCCAACGTTGATTTTGCCAGGACTCAGTTTCAGCGGTACACGACTTTGCGTGCCCAGGGCGCCGTTTCACAGTCGGAGTTAGACACCTGGAAAAATAGCATGGCAGTTGCCGAAGGCGATCGAGATTCTGTCATTCAGCAGATAGAAGCTCAGAAAATGACGATTCAAAAGTATCAGCGCAGTCACAAGCAGGCGCTCTCGAATTGGGAAGCACAGAAAGAACAGCTTAAGTACTACTATATTAAAGCACCGTTTACCGGGGTGGTTGGCGATATTCCGGTAAAGCTCGGCGATCACGTTTCACAAACAACTGTTCTAACGACGCTCACTGAAAACCATCCTCTTGAAGTTTACATCTCGATCCCGGCTGAAAAAGCCAGTCTCATGAAGCAGGGAATGAATGTTGATCTGCTCTCTGCCGATGGTCGATTATTCGGCGAGAGCAAATTGATTTTTATTTCACCAACGGTTGATCCGGCCAGTCAAACGGTTCTAGTCAAAACGTTGTTTCCGAACAGCAGGAGTGAGTTGAGAGCCGACCAAACTGTGAAAGCTCAGGTTGTCTGGCGAATGGTTGATGGTATCTCCATTCCAACTAAGGCGGTCGTGCAAACTGCTGGAAAATATTTTGTGTTCGTCGCGAAAAACGAAGGCGACAAATTACTAGCCAGACAAGTTGAAATAGAAGTTTTAGAAATTGAAGGTGATTCGTATCAAGTGAAGAGTGGCTTAAAACCTACTGATCGAATTATCACCAGTGGCATTCAGCGACTAGCCGACGGTGCTCCGATAGCAGATAGGTCGGCCATGGAAGGAAAAACCGCACTTAGTAAGCAAAACATTCATTAGTTGTCGACTGGCTTATCACGCCAGATTCGATAGGAATCTCCGGTAACTCTCAAAAATGTTCGTCAATTTTTTCATCAGTCGACCAATTTTTGCATCAGTGTGTTCACTGGTGATTGTTATCGCAGGCTTAGTTTCGATTCCGAACCTCTCGATAGCGCAATATCCCGCGATTGTTCCGCCTCAAGTGAAAGTCACGTCCAATTACACCGGTGCCAGCGCAGCCGCGGTTGAGGCAAGTGTTACCAATATTTTGGAACAGCAAATCAACGGCGTGAAGGGGATGAAATACATCACTTCTACCAGTGGAAACGATGGTGTCAGCACCATCAACGTCACATTTGACTTGGAACGAGACATCGACGCCGCTGCCGTAGACGTGCAAAACAGGGTTGGTTCCGTACAAGGTCGGTTGCCAGACGAAGTCAAGAAAACTGGTGTCACTGTCGATAAAGTGTCGACGACAATTATTTTCGCAGCCGCCCTCTCCTCCGACAGGCACGACGCACTATATCTGAGCAACTACGCTGACCTCTATATCAAAGACGCTTTGAAGCGCGTGAAGGGTGTAGGTGATGTCACCATATTCGGTGAACGTAAATACTCAATGCGGATTTGGCTTGACCCATCCAAGTTGAATAATCGAAAGATCACAGCATCTGACGTCACCAGAGCTCTGGCTGAGCAAAACGTACAGGTGGCAAGCGGTTCCATCGGTAAGGCGCCCTATCCGAAAGGACAGGCGTTTGAGATCAATACGCGAGTGAACGGTCGACTTAAAACTCCGGAAGAGTTCGCCAACATTGTGATTAAGCCAGGACCCTATGGTTCGATTGTTAAAATCAAAGATATCGGACGGGTTGAGTTAGGTGCAGAGAACTATGGAACGTTTCTGCGCTATCGTGGTTTAAACGCTGTCGGAATTGCAATTTATCAATTCCCAGGCGCCAACGCGCTGGACGTAGCCCGTGATTGTAAGGCGGAACTTGCCCGGCTCACAGCTAACTTGCCGCCAGGATTCAAGTGCGAAATCGCATTTGATACCACTCGCGCAGTTGAAGAGTCCATCAACGAAGTTATTAAAACTCTTGGCGAAGCAATTTTTCTCGTCATCCTGGTAATCTTCCTGTTCCTGCAGAGTTGGCGGACAACTATCATTCCTGCGATTACGATTCCAGTTTCTTTAATTGGAACGTTTGCGGCAATGAAGGTTATGGACTTTTCCATAAATACTTTGACGCTGTTTGGTATCACGCTCGCCACCGGTCTTGTCGTAGACGATGCCATCGTTGTGATTGAAAACATCTCTCGTTTGATGGAAGAGAAACATTTAAACGCGTTTGATGCCGCGCGTGAAGGTATGAAAGAAGTGACCGGTGCGGTAATTGCAACGGCACTGGTTCTTGCCGCTGTGTTTATTCCGGTAGCATTTTTTCCGGGAACGACCGGTCAGCTATACAGGCAGTTCGCATTAACCCTCGCGATTTCTGTAACAATTTCCGCCTTCAACGCACTTACGCTTACTCCCGCCCTGTAAGCGCTTTTGCTGAAGCACGAAACCGGATCTACCAATTTTTTCTTCCGTGGAAT
>CAZRMH010000346.1:0-8965 GCA_964600935.1 uncultured Candidatus Obscuribacterales bacterium | reverse complement strand
GGCTACCGCAGCGCGACTCGATTTGTAGATCACTCACCAGCCTCCGCCACTTCGGACTGGGGTGAAAGCGCTCACTCCAGTAGAGGCAGGCTACAGCGCTTGAAATCAACAGACCCCACCACGAGGGGTCCATTGTGCCAGTGACGTGACGGGTACAGTAAGCGATCAGAACAGTACCAGCGATGACAGCGAACAGCGTCCTGACAATCGCTAGAAGCACTTTCCCAACCGCGATCGTCGACTTTCGCAGAGATAGTTTCATGTTTGTTTTTGCTCGAAACAGGTCGAGCCCTCCTGGTTAGGTTTCTTTTTTCATCTTTTTGAAAGGTAAAAGGCCTGCTAAAACGCACAGGGCTGGACGATTCCAGCACTGTGTTCATGAATCTCAAATGACTGGCGTCAGGTTTTTGATTCGTCATCAAGCTGCCGACTGGGTTTGCGATGAAATCGCTGGTCCAGCACGATACGGTTCCAGACGACTTGACCACCACCAGCCAGGTGGCGTTCTGCCCAACTGTCGATCACCTCCAAGCAGGCGTGATCGATGAAGAGAAGACCGTTAAATTCCAGGCGCACAAGTGCGCCTTTTGGCAGAGACTCGAGCTTCTGAAGCAGTCTTGGCCGACATTTGAAAGTCGCTGCTCCACGCATGGCTACGGTGTGTCCATCAGAAGTTTGAGTGACTTCAACCTCAACATGCATGAGCTCCCATGCGATCCGAACGAACGAAACAAGCAGACCAACCCCAACGCCAATCAGCAGGTTGGTGCAGACAATCAAGCTGACCGTGAGCGCGAAGATCGCGAGTTCGGCCCAACCCAACTTGCGAAGATCACGCAACGCCTTGAAGTCGATCAACCGCCAGCCCACCACCACTAGCAGCGCGGCCAAGCTAGAGGTGGGAATCATTTCCATAAGCGCGGGCAATGCGACCACGGCTACTACAAGCCAGATGCCGTGCATTACCGTAGACCAGCGGGTTTGCGCGCCGGCTTCGATGTTTGCTTTTGAGCGCACGATACCGCCATTGAGAGGCAGTGCACCAAAGACACCGGCAAGAAGGTTACCAAACCCTTGCGCTTTGAGCTCGCGATCATAGTCCGATGTCTGTCGTGCGATCGCATCAAGCGAAGAGGCGCTCAGCAGAGTTTCAATGCTGGCGATAACAGCCACTGTCAAGACGGACAGCAGTAACGGACCGCTCAGTAAAGCCGTGAACTGCGACGGCGACGTGACAGAAAACATCTCGCCCAGTGAATCAGGTACGTCTACACGAGAGATACCCAGACCGAGCCAGGCTGCAACAATTGTCCCGATGATGATCGCCGGTAAGGCCTCGGGAATATGCAGTCGTGTTTGCAGTTTGCACGCCCTCCAAACGACCATGCACAGCACAGTAAGCACGCCGATGAAAGCCGCCAGCGTGTGTTTGTGGGTGAACGGGTCATCGGCAGCGAACAGTCCGACGACTGCGCTGGGAAATTCGAGGATGTTAGCGATCGTTCCACCGGGCGGCTTATGGTCGAGCACAATGTGCAACTGCGACACGAGAATCACGATCCCCATACCGGTCAGCATCCCGCGAACCACCGCGGGTGATACCGCCAAAAACACTCGCCCGAGCTTAAAGAAGCCCGCAAAAATCTGCAGAAGCCCTGCTGCTGCGACGACCGGGCCCAGAACAGCGATCCCGTGTTGCTGAATCAACTCGACGATTGTGACGGTGAGACCGGCGGCCGGCCCACTCACCTGGAGACGGCAACCGCCGAACATGCCCACAACGAGACCGCCGATAACCCCCGTGATGAGCCCTTTATAAGCTGGCACGCCACAGGCGACGCTAATACCCATGCACATTGGAAGGGCGATCAGAAAAACGACCAGCGACGCGAGAAACTCGCGTGCAAAGGAGCGATGGTTCATTCAGAATTCCTGTTGTTAGAAGACCATGCGGACGAAAGTCGAGGTCCGGGCTAGTCGAACCCAGCCTGCTAATGTTTGCTTATCACTGAGACGACGGTCGGCGTTTCATCTTCCGACCCGAAAACAATAACGGAAAGTAACTGCCTGACTGGCGCACAAGCCAATTCAAATCGTGGTGGAAACTGGTAAGTGAGGGATTTCGGGTCTCTGGGCTTAAGATGTACTTGCTTATGCGCGTCTCAGTAGGCGAACAGTCTGAATTATCGGGTGACAGAAAATCTCCGCATTTAACGGAACCAAACACTAAAAATTTCGGTATCAGTCAGTGGTCAAATTGACAAAAGAGCCAGAAACTCTGCATTTGAAGCTTCTGCTGCAATATCAATAGTACGAACTCGCCCACGGAGGCTTATTGCAAGGTTTCATGAGGCTTTCAGGATTCTCAACTCCGTGACGATTATTACTCGCTTTCGTACTAATACACAGAGCTGTCCGAAAAAACAGCTAGCCTCAATAAATTCCGAAATGAGTCGAATCTCTATGTCAACGCTCCGCTGCCGAAATACGGCACTATGTTCGTAAATGTCTCAACGTCCTTGATGATTGCCTGCGGGATCAGATTATTTGTACCAACTCTAAGATTCGGCATCTTCCTAATTGCTGTGCCAATTGCGAGCAGTTCAATTACTCCACCGCCGAGATCATAAACGTAGGTCTTGACACCCACCACATCTTCAGCACCGCATCCCGCCGCGTCTTCTTCAATCATTGACAGGGCCTTGATTCGAGCTTGATAGATCAAATACGTCAACTCCTTAACTTCTCCGCGAACAAAACTTTTGAACATCGCCTTGACACCACCGGCGAGACCAACTGAAAACACGGAAACGCCGAGAACCAGCTTGATTGGACAGTACCCCGCGTGAATGACATTCCACATTTCTTCATTGGTCAAATCGCTCGTGATTGGATGATCCTTAAACTCAGCCGGAAGATCCGGATGATAAGAAGCTGTTCCAGTCATCAACATTTCTTGAATTCCGATCAAAGAAGAAATGGTCGTTTGAATTCCAAGCACAGCGTTTGCCCCAGCCTCCCGAGCCTCGGCTTGAATTCGTTCTAAAGCGAGGTGCCGCGTACGATTGAGCATACCGGAGTATTCAATCACCTCACCACTCTTGAGGCTACGAAGCGCGCCCATGACACCGCCACCGATACCAATCGAATAGGCTACGTTTCCGAAAACAAATTGAACAGGATTGAATCCACAATCGAGTTGGCAGTACAACTCCTGTCCGTTAGCCGATGTAGAGAAAACGTGGTCGTCACCATGAGGTTTATAATCGGCTTTGTGAATCGTGGAGCCGATGGAAAGATATTCGATGTTCGAGTCATGAAAAATTAATTGACTGGTCACACCAGTAACGCCTTCACCGCCGTGGCGTCGTGCTTCTTCTACCATTCGCATATACGAGAGCGCGCGTCCGTCACGAATAATCGCGGTAATTTCGTGAACCTCACCACCACCCATGGTTCGCAAACCAGAGGCAATACCGCCCACGACACCCAGCGCAAAAACACTATTTCCAACGACGAGGTTGCCTGGTTGAAATCCTTTTTCGCGAAGACAGTAAAGTTCGTTGCCGGATAACCCTGTGATGATAGGCATAAAATTTCCTCACGTGAAGTGAAGACATCCTACGCCCTTGACTTGCCGATCGCGATCCGAAAAACGGACCTCTGAAAGATTGAAACATCTCGCTCTCCCCGACGGCATCGACGCCATGGCGAGAACAGTCCAAAATCTCTAACGACTAATCATCACCTGCTGCCATGCAGACGCCGACTCCGCTCTGGAGGGCTTGCAACCTTGCTCGTTCAGCTTCAGCAAGTAAAATTCCTAAATCTTGAGCGTCATCAGGGTAACTGGCTACGCCCACAGAGGTTCCAATTTTGTCGCCGGCATCAAGGGTCTCCAGCCCGTATTCAGCCAACGCCTTTACGAGACGATCGGCTATGCGGGCGGCTTTATCGGCTCGCATTCCAATCAATAGAACGCCGAAGGTGTTGTTCTTATTGTTTTCGTAGTGAGCAAAAATGTTTCTGGAACTCGTCAGCTTATCTAGCTTGAGCGAGAGCTCTTGGACCTGCTGCGCTGATAAAGACGCTTTGCCTTTGTTATTCGCCCGACTGACATGAGCGCCCATGATCATCACGGACAGCGGCATTTGAGAACACTTTATCTGTATGCCTGCCAAAAACAAAAACGCCGGATACGTGAAAATTCCGGTTTCCTCTGAAACCATTCCTTGTCTAACAGACTCGACAAGCTTACTATCGATGTCTTTCGGATGAACCAGCTGTTGCGCTTGCAACGGCGCTGTAGATATCTCGATAACGTTTAATCGCAGTAGATTGGCTACCACGGGCACCCACTGACTGCGCAGCATATCGAGTTCATTGACGATATCTTCGAGGCTCGAGTAACCGTCTACTTCAACGTAGAAGCTCTTCAAATCAGCCAGGTCAATCGCCTCACCCTTCGTCATCGCCTGTTCGAATTCCTTTTCGCTCATGTCTTCATTCGTTTGAAAAAGAATCGAAGTCATGCGAATTCCTGCTTTCATCAGGTAATTGGTATTGTCGAGAAGAAGACAACCTTCCAGAATCAACGATTCCAGTGAACGACTGATTGTCTGTTCATCTGTCTTAAGCTTTGGTTCGAATAAGAAATCACCTTCGTTCCAACAAACAACCTGAAGGAAACAATCTTCACCAACGGCGCGCGGGCCCTCAGCATGTACAGGCAAACCCTTCTGAAAAAATATGTCAGCAAAACTGGTTGCATGTCGCTGAATTCTCAAACGCCCAGACATGCTGCCCATTCCGATAGACTGAAGCAGATTGGTGATATGCACCAACTTCAGATTACCTTTCAAGGTCTCTTCCTTAGGAAGCATCAGACCCAAGGATTCATCAATCGTCGGAATATTGGTGAACGTTTGGTGAGCAGTAGGTTCAGGAGCTCTCGCCTTAGCAAGATGCTTCTTTCCACTCGACCCGGCGCCGCCGGGAAAAGATGACTTCGGTTGAGGCACAATGCCGAAATTGTTGGTAGTCGCAGCTTCGCGAATCAAATCTTTTATGCAGACAATGTCGTCAGTGACGAGATACCACATCTCAAGGGCTTCTTTACCGTCGCCGGAGAACATTCGCCATTCGCAAGACTCGCCAATCGACTGCCCATGCTCGATGGCTAGTGCAAAATTCTTCTCGTCTTTGGTCGTCCAACCATAGTAAAACTTTTCATTGTCACGAACCGCGGCATCCATGATGGACTGCAGTTCTTCGACAGTCGGTTCGTGAGGAAGAATCGTAAATCGTTGGGTATCAGCTGACTGTTCGAGCATGTACTGATGAATTTGAGTATCTGCCTAGAAGTAACACTTATTACTCCACTATTGTACCCATGCGACCGTTATTAACCTGTTTATAAAGTCCTATTTCGTTCCTTGCTGGACGGTGACAGATAATTGTAAAAATCACTTCCACCGTTTGCTACATTGACTAGTATCTGTTTCGACAGAAACAAATTGGAGCAGCCCCGAAGGACCACTCCAACTTGCTTCGGCTTACTAAACCACTGATGCTGAGCTCGATTTACCTCATTCCCAGTCATAAAGCAACGGCGGTCCGTAAAGACGGAAGCCGGGCGGAGAAACAAGGGTCTTCGGTTCGCTCAGCGCTTCGACCGGAATGTCGGCCGTTTGCGGAGCAGCCGGTTTCGTAGTGGAAAGCTGCTTGCCGTCGACGGAGAAGCGATCGATTTGCACGACCTTTCCATTGTCATCGAGTCGGCTGATCACTCTGATACCATCGCTTTGAACGACAGTCACAGTGTCAACCTTCGAACCGTCCTTGCTCATATCGATCACCCGAACAAGCTCCTTCGTGACGAAGTTGTGTTCTTCGACCTTCCGAAGCGCCGGGGCCTCGCCTTCGCGCCAGATTTGAGTGTATGTCCGCGTCTCATCCTGGGAGAGAAACGCAATGACGCGCCGATTGAATCGCGATTCCCACTTCTGCAGCAAACGACCATTATGGTCGCTATAGCCGGCGACCTTGTAATAGCGATCGTTGGCGTATTCGAGCAGAACCGTGAAGCCGTCTTCGGCGTAGACATAACCCTTCTCACCCATTTTCGTCCGATAGAAAATCGCCGTCTTCTTGCCGTCAGGAGCGTAAAGCGTGACACCAAGTTCGAGCCCGTCCATAGCGACAACGATAACAGCGAGTTCGCTGCCATCGCGTCGATACTGGGTTTCGGAAACGAACTCCTTGAGCTTGTTGAAGCGCCGGAGACGCTCTACTGAGATACCGTCTTCGAAGAAGAAACGCGCGGTGTAACTGCCATCACGGTCAGACACTCCGATCCGCTCAAGCGTGCCGTCGCCGCGATAGACCTCGTGGGCGGTGAAGGTGACGCCGTCGGCGGCATAGGTAGCATGCGACTGAACGATACCCAGGTCACCATTGACGGTGCTCCAGTGCTTCGTTCGTTCCGACACGGTCCGATCCGGTCGATAGCGGATGAATTCACGCATGCCGTTTTTGTATTCCAGTCGAGTTTCGACTTTTACCTGATCGACGTAGCAGTCGTAACCGATGCGAACATTGTGGTCCGAATTCGGCAAAAGTACAGACGTCGGCACGCGACTCGGATACGGTCCGCCGGCAATCCCCTGGCAGGGTTCACGATTGGTAAGAGGCGGATTCGAGGTTTTCCAGTCAGACTGGATCGAGGAGGTGATCTGGTTGGGCAAGCACGCGATAGCAGCGCTGATGCCTCCAGCTAAAAGCAGTGCCCAAACTGTTTTCGATTTCGTGGGCATGGGAGTGCTCCATTGGTCATAACCCGATTTATGTCGGGGATAGCTTCTAGTGAAAAAGCTCTTCACTTCGCACGGATGAACGATCAAATCGAGCATCGTCTTGAGACCGGTGTGCATGACTTGAAAAGTCGAGTCAGGTCGAATCAACCCAAAAGCCAGATCACATCAAGCGCCAAGGCACTACGAAATGATTGAAACAGTTGAGTGATTAGACTGACTAAGAGGTTTTTTCCGCGAAAAATGAAAAGATGGAATTAAACCCTAACCAAACACTCTTGAGATCTCAAACTTCGCCCGAATTTTACTCTCTCCACATAGAGAGCCCGAATATGTACATCTCGCACAGCTTTACGGCGCTTTTAGCAAGAATCGAGATGTCATACTGGTAACTTCAAATTTGCATTTTCTCTGAATTTAATATAACCGGTTCGCGCGGCTCACTCCACGATCGAATTTGTAAATGCGCCTGTAACGATGTTACCAATTATGATCGAGACTGCTAATTTCCTTGCACAGCAACTGTTTTGCAGCTTATTTCAAAACCGCAGCAAGCTTACGAATCCCTTTGCGAATTTGCGTTTCGTCCAGACTGCCGAAACCCATTATGAATTCGCACTCAGCTGGTTTTCGAAGATAAAAGGACCGACTACTCATTAATCCGACGCCCGCTAACTTGGCGCGATCGATCAATTCATCCTCGGTAAGACCCAGATTGAAACGCACCAGAACGAATACGCCACTGCTGTCAGAACCAATTGAAACGCTGTCACCGAAACGTTTCTGCAACTCAGTAACCAGGACATTTCGACGCTCGGAATAGAGCGAACGAAGACGCTTCACATGCCTATCCAGATGACCCTCGTCAATGAAATCTGCAACGGCCGCTTGAATGTGGCGAGATAGTTGAGCACCAGCAAGTTCGCGAGCAGCCCTATAGAGCGCCACCATGTGCAGTGGCACAATCAAATACCCCAAGGATAGAGACGGAAACATCAACTGATTTAAAGTGCCCAGATAAATCACTCTTTCGTCGGCGTCAAGGCTCATTAGTGCTGGGATAGGCTTACCCGCTGCCTGGTACTCGCTGTCATAATCGTCTTCGAGAACAAGAACGTCATGCTTCCGAGCCCATTCCAGAAATGCCAGGCGACGGGACAACGGCATGACAGTGCCTGTAGGAAATTGCCGAGCAGGAGTGACGTAGGCCAGATCGACTCCACGCTCATCGGTCGCGACCGGCAGCTTTTCAACCCGCATTCCCTTCATATCGACCGGCACCGGAACTAGTTTCGCACCGCAGGCCTTGAACGCTGTCGGCATAAATCCAGGATCCTCGACTACGCAAGCGCTTCCGCCTGACAGATGCAATCGAGCGACCAGATCAAGCCCCTGGTTTAGTCCATTCACTAAAACTATTTGATCAGGAAGACAATCAACTCCTCGAAACCGCTTCACTAATCCAGACAATGATCTGCGTATACTTTCGCTGCCCTGAGAATCGGAACTGATATCTAATATGGTGGCATCGCCGGTGCGGGCATGGCGACCAACTATTCGAGCCCATTCAGTAAGCGGAAATTGATCTAGGGCTGGTCTCCAGCAATAGAACGATATCTCGGGCTCCTGCCGATCTGCATCAGGCTGCGGCAATTTGGAAACAAAGCGTCCGAAATCCGACAAGGCAAAACGGACTTTCCTTGTTGCTCTTAATGGTCGTTCGCGAACAATCTCCGAGCAGACGTAGCTTCCGGAGCCTGGTCTTGTTTCAATATAACCTTCTTGAACGAGCTGCTCCAAGCAAGCCGTGATGGTCGGTCTGGAGACATCCAACTCCGAAGCCCAGTCCCGCGTTGACGGAATTTTCTCACCAGGCTTTAAGTTTCCATTCAAAATCAGTCGCGTTATCTCGACATAAAGTTGTCGGTTCAATGGAATCGCTGAGCTTCGATCGAGAATAATTTTGAACTTCATTTCGCGAATGCCAAATCGGATTTTAGAATTCTAACAGCCCCCAGTTGATTGCTTTCAACGGACTACCCAAGCTTTTGCGCATGTATTAGAACCTCCGCGTAGTTTCGATGGAGACGGGAAACCTACTACTACTTCTTGTCGTTTTAAAAATCAAGAAAGCAGTGGGGCATGGACTCCTT
>CAZRMH010000345.1:0-8985 GCA_964600935.1 uncultured Candidatus Obscuribacterales bacterium | reverse complement strand
ATGAACAACGGCTTCGTGCTCGGCACGGGTACTCTCACCGAGCTCGCCTCGGGATGGTGCACGTACAACGCAGACCACATGAGCATGTACTCGGTCAGCCCCGGTGTGGCGAAGACGCTCATCGCCTTCCTGATCCGCTGGTTCGCAGAGGTGGAGACGCCGGCCGGAGAGTTGCGCGATGTGCTTAACGACATCGCCGACACAGCCGAGTCCCCGGAACTCCTGCCGGTCGGACGCGACGGTCAGAACCACCAAAAGTCCAACGACACGCTCGGTCCCAAAGACCTGCGCGACTTCTTCCTCTACCACTGGGTGCGCTGGGGGACGCGTCCGAGCAAGATCATCTACCTCGCCAGCCTGGCGAAGTTCAAGCAGGAATATCCGGTCTCCGGAATTCTTGCCACCCTGCGTCAGTTCATCTGGCGTTTCATCACCCAACGCTTCAAGCACTCCTGCCAGCCGGACGGCGTGAAGCTCGGTTCCGTCAGCCTCAATCCGCGTTACGATTGCCACCTCCCCTCGGACACGGCGCCGGACGCATGGAAGGCGGAGCTGGAAACCTACGTCGGTCAGAAGCCGACGGAAATCAACTGGCTTGAACCGAAACCTGAAGAGGCATCCATGACCAAACCCAAAGCCAAGAAAGTGCTCAAAGTCCTCCTGCGGGTGGACATCAAGAAGGACTTCATGCCGGGAGGCAACCTGGCTGTGAAGGGCGGCGACGAAATCGTGCCCGCAGCCAACGCGCTTTCACGTAGCGGCCTCTACGATCTGGTGGTCGACATCGAAGACAACCACCCCGCCAAGCACAAGTCGTTCTACACGATGCACAAAGGCAAGGCACCGTTCAGCTTCAAGACCATCTTCGGCGTGAAGCAACAGCTGTGGTGGCCGCACTGCATCAACGGCACGCCGGGCAACGAGTTCCATCCGGACCTCGATCGCTCGATGGTCTCGCGCACCTTCCAGAAGGGCGAAGACCCGCGGGTCGACAGTTACAGCGGCTTCTACGACAACGGACGCCATGCGTCGGCACGCATCAAGGCGAAGTATCCGTTCCTCGGCAAGTCCACCGGCCTCGCCGAATACCTGCGCGAAGAGGCAGAACGCCTGGGCTGTGACGAAATCCAGATCGACGTCATCGGTCTGGCACTGCGCTATTGCGTGTCCTACACCGCCAAGGACGGTCGCGCTGAGACCTACCGCGGCAAGCAGTTCAACGTTCGCGTCATCGAAGATGCCTGCCGTGCCATCGCCTTCGCCGAAGGCGAGTACGAAGCCGGCATCCAGGAGCTTCGCGACCTCGGCATCGAGGTGCTTCACAGCAACGACGTGCTGCCCAAGCTGGCCTGACAATTCGCCAACCGGGAGAGCGCACCAAATACGGTGTGCTCTCCTTCCGTGCTGACGCTGTTCCCGAAGGACTAAGCGCACAGCAATCGATCAGTTTCTCAGTTTCGCCGCCGGCGGAACGTATACCGAGTTCCCACACAGAAAGCCTCTTTATTATGAGCATCGCACGACAGTTCCAGGACGAGAACGCCCGTTTCCAAGTCGAACGAGGCAACGGTCAAGACATCAACGCCGCCGCCGCCTTCTCCGACCCGACCCTCGTGGTTGGCAAAGGTCTCTACATCGGCGAATGGCGCGACTTCTCGTGGAAACATATCGCGCGCATCGAGCGCAAGGACGACAAAGTCGTCTTCGTCTATCTCGACACAACCCAAGCGCCGGACCCGGGCAACAAGCGAGATGGCAACGTTACGACCAAGATCACTCTCACCACCGTCGTGGAAAAAACCATGGAATTCGGTGACGACGAGGAAGTTCTGGTCTGCAACCAGCCGGTCGCCCGCCCCAAGAATCGGCGTGACGGCACGATCACCACACAGATCAGCGAAGAGCTGCCTGACTGACGATCAACCAGAATCACACGCGTTGCCCTTATTACGAGCAGCAACAGTCGTGATATCGCTGTGTAGCGCCAGAAACAAGTCGTCTCAACAACGACAGAACTAGAGACCCGGTGTGCATGCGCTTCTTCGCTCTCGAGAGCGACGCATGCGCACCGGCTGGTTTTGCTTGTCACGTCAAAAGTTTAACGCAACCAAATTCCAGAGAGATGCTTTAAACGCGCCTCTCTCGTTATTAGTTGCGCGTGCACAAGCTCTATATTCGATCAAAACTGTAACAGGAACACGTACATGACCAAACGCAAATTAGCATGGCTAGCCGCGATCGCAGTCACACTCGTCGCGGTCGTTGGCATCGGTTGGAGCGTTTTCGGAGTCGACCAGATTTCGATGAGTCAAGCCGATATTCAGGCGCGGATTGACGAAAAGATGCCGGTCACGAAAAAAGGTGTCACCGTTTCCGGTGTCAAACTCGATCTGACCGACGACAAGATCAACCTCGCGCTCGATGCGTCGACGACAAAGTTCAAGACGGAATACAGCATGCACACGACCACCCGTGGCACGCTGCGTTACGATCATGGTCGCGCCGCCTTCTACTTTCAGCCGGAAGAACTCAAGATCACCGAGCTGAAAGCCAATGGCTCCAACGTCGCAGACAAAGTCGGCGGCTTCATCGACAAATGGGTCGACTCGAAAAAAATCCAGGACAACAAAGCCGAGCTCGCAGCGAAAGCTGAAGAGGTCGCTCAGAGCCTGGTTCAGAAGTCAGCCGAGGCGGTGCTCGAGCACGTCGCCGTCTACAAGATCAACAATGACTTCAAAGGCTACATCGTTCGCGCGGTCCTCACCGACGTCGAGGTAAAGAACGGCAACGTCATCGCGCACTTGTCCCTCTGGCAGCTGACCAAGACAGTTGCGGTCTTCTTCATCACACTGCTGATCGCCATCGGCATGATGATCGCTCTGATTGCCAATCCCGAATGGGGAATTCCTCTCCTCATCATCGGCAGCATCGGAGACTTGGGAAGCTAAATAAGCGATTCAGCCGCTGAACCAGTAACCCCATCGACTTTGGTAGCGGCTTCAAAAGCCGTTCTCCAGAGTCGATGTTCAAACTCAATTTATACTACCGCATCTAATATTTGGGAGCCATAACACCAAATGTGGTGCATACAAAAGCTTGAAGACTGTGCAAACGCACAGTTCAAATATCAATATTGCAAGCCGAAACAGCACTTTTCATGCGGTTTTCATGCAGTTTGAATAATGCACGAAGAAAATGGCTTTCAATTTTCAGTCATTAGAGTTTAGGTTTAAGCATGATCTTGAACCTTTCCAAACAGAGCGAGCATTTCTTTAGCGACCAACCAGCAACTGAAACACGAAAAGTCGAATTGTCGCTCATGAGCGGAATAGGAACACGGTTAAAGAAACTCATTGGACTGCACCGCATCAGGCAAGACGGCTGCAATCCAACTCCCTACTTTCGGAGTAGTTATGACATTGAGCACCAAGCGCAAAATGATCAAGGGCATCAGCGGAACCCTGATCGCGCTGGGGTTGGGTCTACTGTTCGGGTCATTCTTCTGCGACACCCGAGTGATCGAGTAGGGCTACACAAGCGCCATTAGCCATTCAGCCGCAAACGGTTTGAAACCCAAAACGTTCCGAGCACCACCACGAGTGGTGCATTCCTTTTTTCTCAACCCAATCAGGAGTCTAACCATGAGCCGACTGAGCCGCTTCATCCCGACCCGCGTCAAAAACTACCTCGACCACATCGCCCTCCGCCTGAGCACGTACTGGCACGTGACGATGCTGGAGAGCTGCTACCGCGGGTTGAAGGAGGACCTCGAACGCTTCCAGGGCACCGAGTGCGAGAAGTACTTCGACCTGCCCACGTTCGAGCGCCTGAAAGTCGCCCTGCACGAGACGCTCGACCTCTATGACGACTGCTGCTATGAGGAGGCCCGCGCACGCGCCATCGCCGGATACGAGCAGTACACCAAACTCTCCCCGGAACACCGCAAGCACATCGACCCGCCGGTCGAGTACTATCAGGCGATCAGCCAGCGCCCGTTCTGACCTACCGGCGGTGGCGCCTCAACCGTCATAAACACCTGCCGGGAACGTGGAAGCAAGGACTGTTGAAGCCGCCACGTTCCCGCTCCGCGCTTCGAAACGAAAACGCCCCGCAAAGGCACCACCGCCAGTGGTGCCTTTTACCAACCACAGCTATCACTATACTCATTAATGATTCTTGGCATGCACGCATGCACTCAAAAGGCACCAACTTTCGATATTGCCTATACTCAAGAGTTTGATGAAATGCCCACCTTGCAATACCAAAACATCTAAACGCACTAGCCTTATTTTGTGCGCGGAATACGTAGTAAATATCAAAAGCAATTCAGTTAATCAGCACATTCAAATCTCTTACAACGCTCTCCACGAGCGGTTTAACAGCAAAGCAGGGCCGATGCGCGCGATGTATTAAACGTGCTTGATCTGATCTCGTTTTCAGAGCATTGTAGTAGCACATGTCATTTTCAAATAATCCCAGGAGTTCTTCTCAGACCCAGCAGACACCAATCGGCTAAATCGAACCGAACATTGCACCACCTATGGTGCCCGTGCTACGAGAGACAGACCACGTCGCATCGAAAAACACTTTTATTCTTGTTTAAACTTAAACCAGGAGCTTTCCATGGCAAACAAAACTCTGACTGTCGTCAACGCGCTCGCTGTGGGCATGGGTCAAGTTATGCTGCAGAACAACCGATTAACCGGCGCTTTGTTCCTGCTGGGAATAGGCGTCAATAGCCTTCCCATGCTGGTCGGGGCGATCGTCGGTCTGGTGGCCTCCACACTGACGGCGTATCTCGCCAAGTACGACGGCAAGGACATCACTGATGGGCTGTACGGTTTCAACGGCACGCTCGTCGGCATCGCCGCGATTGTCTTCTTACCGTCGCAACCGGCAACTATTTTGCTCGCAGCTATCGGCGCGGCTCTTTCCACGTTCGTCATGCGCGCGTTTCTGCGCGCGGGACTGCGAGCCTACACGGCACCGTTCATCCTTGTCACCTGGGTGATGCTGATAGTAGCTTCAATCATTCTGCCTCCGGCTGCTCCGGCGAGCCCAGCTTCCAGCTTGGGAATCATCGGAGAAGTCTTTGCAGGACTCGGACAAGTGATGTTTCAAGGCAGCGCAATAAGCGGATGTATCTTCTTGATCGCGCTGCTGATCAGCTCCCCGAGGGACGCCGGTGCTGCCTTGATCGGCTCCGCTCTCGGACTGCTCTTCGGCACGGTCATCGGTCTTCCAATGGACAACTTTTCCTGCGGATTGCTCGGCTACAACGGTGCACTTTGTGCGATCGCGCTAGCGCGAACGAACGTTCTCTGTGTACTGGGTGCCATCACGGTCAGTGTGTTTCTGACGGCCGGATTCAGCTTCTTCGGACTAACAGCCCTGACTGCGCCATTTGTCATAGCCACCTGGATCGCGCTCGGCGCGCAGAATTTGTTCCGACGGGCAAACGCGCGGACAGCCTAAGTAACTTCACAAGCAGTACCCAACGAGTGAATGCTGGCGCTAAGCGTTCACTCGAGAAACTGCTATCCATGCAGCTCTCGACCACAAAGAAGGGCTATTTGTTCTGGCCAGCCAGAGATTTAGCCTTTTCTTTTTTGGGGCATATTAACTATATCGCAGAGTATGTTTTTCTACAATCAAAGAGCCATTCAGCTTCAAAACCTCTATTCTTCCGAGCACGAGTGTTTAAATTCGCTGGAGAAATTCCGATGGACAAAGATTCATTATTGAGTTGTTGATTCGAACCAAGATACAGGCACCATTAGCGACGCGCTATCACGCAAATCAGTGAAACAACAGCAAAAGTCGGAAGCTACCCCCGTATCTTCCGACTTCTACTTTTGACAAGAAAAGCTATTACGGCAGTTTAGAGTTGTTTTTGAAGAACCCTTGAACGCCTAGACTTCCAGTGAACGAACTAACAAATTTGCCCGATTTCAACGACTATCTCCTTGCATCGGACCGGTAAGAGACCATGCGAATAACATACGCAGAATTTGTTACAACCTTGCTAAGAAATCTCGAAGTTCAAAAATTTTTTCTCAAACTTCAACTTGCGCATCAGCATCGGGCAGTTCAAACCAGAAGCAGCTGCCACCGCCCTCACGCGACGTATACCCCAGCTTGCCACCCTGCGTTTCAACCAACATTTTGCAGATGTATAGACCGAGCCCACTGCCTTCTTTTTTCACATCATCAGGCTGATCGAATTGCTGAAATTTAGAGAATAAATTCGCTCCTTTTTCCCTAGGCACACCACAGCCCTGATCCATCACGGAAACTTTGATGAAACCATTGTCTTGACGCTCTGACTTAATCTCCACACTGGAGCCATCCGGAGAAAATTTGATGGCATTCGATAACAAATTTACTAAGACCTGAATGGACCTGTCTTCATCACAATGCAAAATGGCATCTTCATCAGCGTTCTCAACAAGCGTTATGGATTTTCGCGCGGCTAGCGCCTCGACCGAATCTATTGACTGTTGAATCAGCTCGACAGTGGTCATTTGTTTTAATCTCAATTCCAGCAAGCCGTCTTCCAGTTTCTCCACATCGAGCAAAGTCGAAGCTAAACGAACCAACCTTTGCGATTCTGTATACATCTGCTTGATCATCACGAGAATGCCAGGATCAAGAGTTTCTCCATACTTTCTGATCATCAGGTCAAGTCGAATATTTATCGCTGTCAGTGGTGAACGCAAATCATGATTGACCATCGCTCTCATCGCTTGCCGAATTTCTTCGAGTCGATTCCTTTCCTCCGACATCTCACGAAACGCCCTGTCCAACTCAGCAAGTTCGTCCTTGCCCGGAAGTGTATCCAGACTTTTTTCGCCTTTGGAAAACTTTTGAATGTTGTTCATCAATATCTGCAGTCGCGCCAGAGCTGTTCGATTGATAACTACGTAAGAACCCAGCACAAGCAGGATGATAGCTAACACGGAGGCTCCGATTCGATTACGAGATTCTGCTCTGTTTCGCAATTCGTTTGGCTGGAACTCGAGCGCCGCCTTTCCATATTTCGAATTCAGAGTCGCCAGATCATCAGTGATCTGGTCATACATCACCTTCATAGACTCCATCAGCTCTGCTTTACTCATAAATTCAGACAGGTAAAACTTTTTCTGCCGCGGGTTGTAAACTTCTCCAAGTTCGGCCCAATGGTCGACATGCTTCAAACAATTGACCTCAAGTCGCTCAACCACTTTGGTCATCGCAGGGTCGTCCCTGGTGAGCTTCTTCAGCTCTTTCCCAATCGCAATAAGTCGATTGCGCGCGGCATCCAAATCCTCTTTCGAGTAATTCTTCTCAGTCATATTCGAGCCAGACGTAATCATGATCTGATGCCCGAGTTCACCATAAGTTTCCTCAGTAAGTCCGACAATTCGCTTCGCAACTGCCTCCTGCTCAGCGTTTTTATCAAGTTTCGCCGAGTCATAAACCAATGGCACCACTGTTAGCAATATGCTCACCAGAGGCAACGCAATCAGAATCAAAATTAGATGACGAATTTTCACTTTTTCGCTTTTCCCTCTGAAGCAGGCTTGGCACTAACTTTTGGAAAGAGCGAATCGCGCCGCTTGAGCAGAAATTGCCGCTCTTCTGACGCTGGAAAACGAGCCATACTTTCATCAAAAATCGCCAACGTGGAGTTGCATTTATCCAGTTTATTTTGCGTTTTATACAAATTTGCTAATTGCAGATATTGGTCTATAACATTAACCAGTGCAGCAGCCGGAAGCTCGAACAGGACACTTTTATTGATCGAAGCTAACGATGCATCAGCCTTCTCCGACTCGGTTCGCGATATGTGCGCCCATGCTTCACAGATCCTGGAATCTATATGAATTTCTTTGATCAACCTCAATTCATCAGGATTTAAGTTGCCTTTCGGTGGCAATACGCTAAACCTAACAGACTCTTGCAGCATAGCTACCGCCTTATCAGTCGCCCTTCCGGCGGGCATCTCGACAGATGTAGCGAGACGATCGATGGCTTGCGCACGGCGATATTTTTCAAGAACAGAAAGTGGGCGATCTTTAACCGAATCAATCAGGGCAAGCATCTCGTAATACATTTTATCGCGTTGCTCATGCTTACTTACACCAGCAAATTCAAAAACACCCGCCAGATTAGCAGCAATCGCCAACCGAAGTTCATTTCCTTTTCCCGTAGGCATCTCTTTTTTGACCTGAGCAGACAGTTCCTCCAGCATTGGAACCGCCATCAAAGCCTCGCTTAAGTGCCTGTGAACCAAACAAAAACCAACAAAAGTGAGACCGGCATTTACTCGATCGGCAAGGAAAAACTTCCCGGTGTTGATCGCGCGAAACAAACGCAGCGCGCCACTATAGTCACCGGCATTCAACATCTTTATCACACCGGCGTTAATGGTTCCGAACGCAAAAGATGTTTTGCTTGCGGCCTCGGGATCATCCGTCACGCCACCGACGTGATTGACCAGGTAGGTGATGTAGGAATAGTCTGCCTCAGAACATGCCAGCGGCAACACTGCAAGGTAGTTGCGTTCAAGCGTGGCGGAATTGGGCTCGAAGCACTTTTCTAAAATCGCGATTGCGCGCTTGTAGTATGTCAAACCAAGCTTGCTGTTTCCGATGCTAATCTCCAGTTCAGCTCGTCTGCGCCAGTATCGAACAGCTACAGTCGGGTCGACAAATTTTTCCGCCAAAATTGCAGGCTTCATCATCTCCAGCAACTCGCGGGCTTTGCCATAATTCCGACCGCTTCGATACGTTTCAGCCAAAAGTAATTGCAAATCGTAAATCGCATCAGCCTTGGGCTCTTCTTTCCTAAGCATCTGAATCGCGGTCAAATAGCCATTCTCCGCTTCACTAAAACGCCCCTTGTCCAGAGCCGCCCCCGCTGACCTGGAAATCGATCGCCACTCCGACAAATGAGCGAACACTGGTTTATCTGCCACTGTGCAAAGCATCGCAGTTGATAAAC
>CAZRMH010000344.1:0-9011 GCA_964600935.1 uncultured Candidatus Obscuribacterales bacterium | reverse complement strand
CAGGCTTTGAGCATGTAAACCCAGGCAGCAATGGCGGCAAGAAGCAGCAATACGATGCCGTACCACGCCAGACTGAACGTGAATAAGATTGGGCCCGGAGACGTAAAAATCATTCGTCGAGTTTCCTTTTCCGAACTTAGTTTAGCGCAAACCTGCAACTGGCGCGCAAATAACCGGCGAGTATCAGGTCAGTTCGCAAAAGGTGTTCTTCGTATCGTCTCAGCTTACAGCGATCTTAATAAGGTTTTTGATCGTTGGGAACGGTGCCGCCGTAGACGTCCTTCGGAGCTTTCCCCACGTTTCTGTTGGCGTTAGCAGGGAGTTCTGAATCATGAATCTCATCGTGCGGATCATCGCCATGCGGATCGTCGCCATGCGGATCGGTGCCGCCATACTTTTGTGCAATTGTGGTTTTCACTTCAGAATTTTTAAAGAAGGAAACTGGGTCAGAGACAAAGTTAGCTACATTTCTTCTGAAGTTAGCTGAAACTCTATCGTCTAATGAATCGATGGCACTATATACAGTGGCCCCCATCAGGGCTGCCGTCGTAGCTACAAGTATTACGCGTCGGGACATAAAAACTCCACTGACAACTAGATACGGATGAAAACCGGGTTTCGGCGGATGACAGGAGTATAACGGATTTTAGATCTGCAGACGTTACAATGGCACAACGCATGGAGGATGTTATGGCAAAACCGCGGTCAAGCTGGACCTGTCAGGAATGCGGGTTTCAAACCTCTAAATTTTTAGGTCGATGCACGGCTTGTGAAAGCTGGGGCTCACTTGTTGAAGAAGTCTCGCAAAATGACTCCACGAGCGCGTTTGCAAAAGGCATCACGCGCAGTGTTGTGGTTGACAATCAAGAGCCGTCTCGCCCAACACTTTTACAAGATCTTAAGGCTACGCATTCGCAACGTATATGCGCAGGAATACCAGGACTCGATGAAGTTCTAGGCGGGGGCTTCGTTCCAGGTGCCGTCATCTTACTTGCAGGAGATCCGGGCATCGGAAAATCCACCTTGTTATTGCAAGTCGCACGACATGTAAGTAAGAAGCAAAGTGTTCTATATGTGGCTGGTGAAGAGTCCGCGACGCAAGTCCGCATACGCGCAAGCCGGCTTGATATGGACGAGTCCCAGGTTCATGTCGATACGCAACAGGATGCTGTAAAGATATCGGAGACGCTGAAGGACTTTCAAAACGGTGTAGCGATAGTCGATAGTATTCAATCCGTTTTTCATAGAGATTTAACCAGCGCGGCTGGCTCCGTTAGCCAAGTGCGAGAATCAGCCCAAATAATTATTAATTCCGCAAAAGCGAATAACGTAGCTACGATTCTTGTCGGTCACGTCACCAAGGAAGGTTCGATTGCTGGTCCGCGAATCTTGGAACATATGGTCGATGTTGTTCTCCACTTCGAAGGCGATCGCACACGGCAACTGAGAATTTTGCGGGCGATGAAAAATCGATTCGGCTCAACCTCGGAGATCGCAATTTTTTCAATGAGCGAATTGGGCCTGAAAGAAGTTGGAAATCCAAGTGAGTTTTTGCTCGGAGATCGATTGTCCAAGATCGGGACGAGGCAGGCTGCATCAGGTACTGCGATAATCGCCACTGGTGAAGGAAGTCGCACTCTTTTGCTGGAAGTACAGTCGCTTGTCAGTGCCACCACTTACTCAGCGCCCCGTCGATTGGCTAACGGATGGGACAGCAATCGTTTACTTCAGTTGATTGCCGTGCTCGAGAAAAAAGTCGGTTTAGCTTTAGGTCGCGCAGATATTTACGTTAACATCGTGGGCGGTCTGGACATCGACGATCCAGCAGGTGACCTGGGTGTAGGTGTTGCTATCGCCACATCGACACTAGATCGATCTGTTGACTCGACAACAATTTTTATTGGCGAAGTCGGTTTGACCGGTGAAGTGCGTCCGGTCGTTTGTCTGGAACGACGAGTGAAAGAGGCTGCACGACTCGGTTTCAGAAAAGCAATTGTGCCTAAATGCAATTTGCCGATCAATGTCGGATCGAAAACTATGGAGATTGTTGGCGTAGAAACACTCAGTGAAGCTTTGCTGCTAGCCATGCCTGGAGTTGATTTTGCGCAGTACGGTAAATCGGAAGAAGGAAAAAAATCCCGCTCGGATCGATTCAAGGACGAGATTGATTTTGCCGCGTTGATGGAAAATGATTTTCCCGTCGATATGAAACCGTTGCTCTAGCCAGATTCTTTTTTCGTAATCGCAAGGTATTGTTTCCATACGGAGAGCCGAATGGGGCAGTTTGTCCTGCTTTAGTATAATGAGTCTGGGCAGGCGCAAGGCAACTCGAGTAAATGGTCAATTTCGAAATTACAGAAGAATTGAAGCGCCAGCTGTCGTTGCTTTCCGATCAACCGGGCGTGTATATCTTTCGTGAAGAAACCGGCGACATTATTTATATAGGCAAAGCTCTTTCTCTTAAGTCTCGCGTGCGTTCTTACTGGAACCAGGCTTCCTGGCGTGAGCGTCCGAAGCTTTACGTGATGATGCCGAAAGTCGTGAAGCTCGATACGATAGTGACGCATTCTGAAAAGGAAGCGTTGCTGTTGGAAGCGACGATGATTCGGCAGCATATGCCGCGTTACAACATTGCCCTCAAGGATGATCGCAGGTATCCGTGGTTGGCAATCACATACGATGTACCATTTCCTCGTTTGATCATGGTGCGCGATCCAGCGAAGTATCGCAAGCAGCATCCGCGCAATAAAGTTTTCGGACCTTACACTGAAACCGGTCAGATGTGGGAAACCGTGCGAGTCTTGCGAAAAGTATTTCCCATGCGTCAGCGGCAAAAACCGTTGTTTAAGGATAGACCTTGCATGAACTATTACATCGGACTTTGTTTGGGTCCATGTCAAAAGCTCGTGGTCGAGGAAATTTACGACAAGGTCGTTAAGCAAGTAGAACTTTTTCTCTCCGGTCGGCAAACCGAAGTTTTGCAGCAGCTTAAGATTGAGATGGAATCAGCTTCTGACCGTTTGGAATTCGAACAAGCGGCCAAAATTCGCGATCGACTCCGAGCGCTTGAAACTGTGATTGAAAAACAACAAGTATTTTTCGAGAGTCAAAAAGTCAGTAGCGATGTAATTGCAGAAGCGCATACAGAGAAGGTTCTTGCTGCCTGCATCATGCGGGTGCGTGAAGGAAAATTGGTTTCTTCGGAAACCGTCTGCTTGCCACTAACAGAGAAAACGGGTTGGGATGAAGCATTCCAAACGTTTGTCGATCAGTATTATGCCCAGTGCGAAGATGTATTTGTGCCGTCTGAGGTTTTAGTTCAACATGAATTGGATGACGCAAACGCTATTCAGGAGCTGCTTACCAGTAAAGCTCAACGCAATGTGAAATTGTATGTTCCCCAACGGGGACCGAAGTCGAATCTGATCGAGATGGCAAAGAAAAATGCGCATCAAAGCTTAGAGCTCGAATTATCGAGCAATGACGATGAAGCAGATGCTCGCACCGAGACAGTCTTGACGAGATTGAAAGAAGAATTGGGGACTAACCATTTACCGAAACGAATTGAATGTTTTGACATATCGAATATTTCCGGCACGGACAACGTCGCGAGCATGGTGGTTTTCGAGCGCGGTATGCCAAAGAAGAGCGACTATCGAACCTTTAAGATTCGGTCCGTGGAAGGCGAACCAAACGATTTCGCTTCGATGAAAGAGGTGGTTGGTCGGCGCTACTCGAGGATTTTGGAAGAGGGCAAACCTTTTCCTAATCTGATTATCATCGATGGTGGCAAGGGGCAATTGGGAGCGGCTCTGGAAGCGCTCTCCGAGCTGGAAGAGCGGGGTCTCGATCGATCTAAATTCGACATAGTGGGGCTGGCTAAAAAGCACGAAGAAGTTTACTTCCCAAACCGCTCCGAACCGGTCTTGCTGTCCAGGCGGAGCGAGGCTCTCTATCTCTTGCAGCGCGTGCGAAACGAAGCACACCGGTTCGCTGTCACATTCCACCGCAAACTACGCGCTAAGCGCTCACTCAAATCAGAATTCGATTCGTTGAAGGGTGTAGGCGCTGCCAGGCGCAAACTGTTACTCAACCACTTCGGAACGTTTTCGCAACTGCAGCAGGCGCAGCTCGCGGATATCGAAGCGGTCGCCGGAATACCGAAGAACCTCGCAACAAGTATTTACGCCGCGTTGCATCCGGTTTCCGAACAACTGGGTGCGGTCGAAGAAGCGCTCTCTGTGGTGGCAGACGGTGCCGCCTTGCGGGTCGCGGAAAGTCCTGAAAGCGCTCAATACGATGCGGCAATTGGAGACGATTCTTCGGTTTAGCCCGCTCCAACATTTGATTTAAAAGTCTATGGTAATCTTGTTTCAGTATTCGTTTCGTTGGGCCTGAGCTATGAACGGCGATTTTTTCCGAAAACACCATAAAACAATTACCTGGATGATGGTAGTTGCATTTCTTGCAACGCTTTTGCCGTCGTTGTTCTTAGGTTTTCAGTAAACCGACCAGGTCCTGATCGCGTAGATCGAGTCATGGTCAAGTACCTGCTGCCTGGTATTAAGTTCGGGCAACTTTTCTGTTTTACGCTCGTTTTTTATTTTCAGCCGGATAACAGGGGTCTTGAAGGCAATTCTGTAATTCGTCTAATCCATTTGTTCCGGGACGGATGGGAAAGTCACGGCTACAGTGGTTCCGACGCCACTGGGACCGCTCGTGATTTGCACCTGAGCGTTGTGCGCTGTCGCGATTTCTTTGACTATTGGCAGTCCTAAACCACTTCCTGGAACATCCGTACCCAAAGAGCGATAGAAGCGCTCAAACACTCGCTCTCGTTCGCCCGCTGGAATTCCAGGACCGTTGTCTTGTACTGCCAAAAGTACGTGACCCGTGTTGATGACCGAAACAACTATTCGACCACCAGGCTCCGTGTAGAGCACGGCGTTCTCGATTAGGTTTTCTGCCAACTCCGTTAGATTATGCGGGTTTCCACTGACTAGCGCCGGATGGTCCGAGCATAGAAACTCCAACTCCAGATCCTTTTTCACTGCCTCTACAACCAATTCGGCAGTGATTTCAGAGACAATCATGTTTAAATCGACCGTCTCGAACATGGCATTGTTACTGGCATGATCTGCCTTCGAGAGGGCGAGAAGTTTATTCGCCAGATGGGTCATGCGATCGGTTCCAGAATCAATTTGATCGAGCACCGTTTCGATTTTTTTCTTTCGCATGTCTGGGTCGTCATGCGTGTCATCGCCGAGCACAAGCCGTTTTGCATAATAGATGTAGGTTTTCAAACCAGCCAATGGTGTTCTAAATTGATGAGCTGCATTGGCGACGAAACGATTCTGAGATTCGATATCTCCGCTTATCCTCGCCAGAAGTGCGTTGATTGATTTCACCAGGGAGCGCACCTCTACTGGAACCTCATTAATATCCAGCGGTGAGAGATCTGAAGGTGTACGTTTTTGCAGAGCACTTTCGATTGCCAATAGCGGTCGCAGTCCTTTTGAAACACTGTTGTGGACTGTTGCTGCACCGAGCAAAATCAGAAAAATTTGCGGGAAAATAATGCTCAACAAAATTTGGCTAGTTAGCTGATTTCTTGAATGCAATGTTTCTGCGGCTTGCACTAGCACGACCCGATCCTTGTAGTGCTCTACCTCAGCTCGTATAAGTACGATTCGAATATCTTCACCATTTAGTTTGGCGTTTCTAAATACCGGTTCCCGGGCCGTGAGATCTGGATAAGGTCCTGGCAAAGAGGCATCTCCGGAAATTCTCTCTCCACTTTCGGAGAGCACCTGATAGTAAAACTTGTCGCGATAATTATGTCGAAGAACGGCTTGCACTGCCGGTGGAACATCGGACAAGATTTTGCCGCCATCTTCGTGCAATCTGGCGATAACTGAGTCTGCTGAATTAACCAGCCCTTGATCGAATGATTCGTTGGCGAAACCGGCCGCCATGAAGTATGCAACGCATGTGCTCAGAAGCCACAATAGGCAAAGCGGACCGAGCAGTGCGCGTCTCAGTTCGAGGTTTAGAGATTTCTCTTTATGAGTTTTTTCGCTTGAGTTATCGGGGTTCTTCTTCAATTCGATAGCCGAGCCCCCTGATCGCCCTGACGGTAACACCGAATGGTTCCAGTTTTTTTCGAAGTCGGTGCACAGCAATTCCGATGGCGTTGAATGTCACTTCGGCATCCCAATCGGAGAGCAAATCGGCAATTTGATCCTTACCTACAATTCTGCCCGCGCGCTGAATCATTATCTCCAGAATCGCCAGCTCTCGAGCCGACAAATCGATCGAGTTTCCCATAACCGAAGGTGTTCTTGTCACTGTATTAAATACGAGCGGTCCGAAGGTGACATCCGTTCGGTTTTCCCACTGACCTTTGCGAAGAAGGGCCCTAATTCTCGCTTCGAGCTCTGGCAGTTGAAACGGTTTGGTCATGTAATCATTGGCGCCGAGGTCCAATCCCGTCACGCGATCCTCAAGGGTGTCGCGAGCTGTGAGGATCAATACAGGCAGTGTTTGACCTCGATTTCGTAACCTCTTTAGAAGTTCGATTCCATCCAATTTCGGCAGGCCGATGTCCAGAATTAGTAAATCATACTGAGTTTTAGTAAGGGCTAGGTCAGCGTCCGTGCCGGTTTGCGCCACGTCTACAGCATATCCGCCATCTTTTAATACAAGGGAAAGACCGTCCGCCAAGAAACGATCATCCTCGGCCAATAGAATTCTCATAAAGTTCGCTGAAGGTTACACGTAGTATCTTATAGCCAATAGACCGCTTCCTGGCGAATCGAAATCTTCGAGAAATTTTCGGATCTTAAACTAAAAAGTAGCAGGTCATGGAGCTCAAGGGCTCGAAAGACTCAAACAAGGTGGACAGAGTCATTTCTGAAATATCGACGCAGGTAGCTAAATTTCTTCAGGACAACATTCGGTCGGTCTGGCAGCTAGAGCTGCTTCTATACTTGCGCAGTAGTAATACTGCTATGACGCCGACGCAGATTGCCGACGCTCTTTACATGAGTCCGGAGGCGATGGCCACTGGATTAATCCACTTTGAGAAGCTGGGTTTGGTTCAACCCAGTGGATCACTTCTGGGCGCCTATCGATACGCTCCATTAGACCGGGCGCAGGAGCTCATAATCGATCAAACAGCCCAAACCTATGCCAGCAAACGTGTGGCGATTGTCAATCTGATTTTTTCGAAGTCGACGGAAATGAATAGCCTCGACTCTTAGGCTGCCTTTTAGTTTCAGCGCATTCTATCTGTTCTATCGAATACTCCGGGGCGATTTACCGGAACCGGCAATCCGGCAAATCCCACCTCTGCCGTTATTACGTCCTGGGCTGTTGCTGGCTGTAAAGATGTACAAGAAGCGGAAAACATCTGGTAGCCTTTACATGGCAGTTGTCCTGTGAACGGCTTCTTGTCTCGGTTTCTCCCTGTTCGCGAATGAATAGTTCATTCACGGCGTCTCTCTTTCTGGTGCGCATATGATCGACACTGCTAAGACTCGGAAAATTCCTCTGGCTGAGCGCATGCGTCCACGCAATCTGGATGAGTTTGTTGGACAGGAGCGATTGCTTGGAGACGGCGGCGTATTACGAGAGATGGCTGCTGGCGGTGAGTTGGTTTCATTTATTCTCTGGGGACCTCCGGGCGTCGGCAAAACCACTTTGGCTCGAATAATTGCAGCAAACACCGATAGTCGGTGGGTTTCTTTTTCTGCGGTTGTCTCCGGCATCAAGGAAATCAAAGCTGTGATGGCCGAGGCGGAAGCATTCATGAAGATCGAGTCGCGAAGGACGATTCTGTTTGTTGACGAAATTCATAGATTCAATAAAGCACAACAAGATGCATTTCTTCCGTATGTCGAAAGCGGAACGATTGTGCTGGTCGGAGCCACTACAGAAAATCCTTCGTTTGAAATAAACTCCGCTCTGTTGTCGAGACTAAAGGTTTTCATTCTTGAGGAGCTCAGTCTGGATGCACTTCTTCCTATACTGCGGAGCGCGCTTGAAGATGAAGAACGAGGTTTGGGCTCAGAAAAAATCTCTGCTTCTGATGAACTATTAGGTCGTCTCGCTCTCTACTCATCTGGTGACGCACGGACGGCGCTGAACAGCTTGGAATTAGCCGTTATTCTCACGAAGAAGCGTGGTTCTTCGGAATTGAACGAACGAGCGATTAAAGAAGCAATTCAACAGGCTGTACTTAAATATGATAAGGATGGCGAACATCATTTCAACATCATCTCGGCTTTGCACAAATCAATTCGCAATTCTGATGCTGACGCTGCCCTTTATTGGTTGGCGCGAATGCTCGAAGCCGGAGAAGACCCTCTATATGTAGCCCGTCGTCTGGTTAGATTCGCCTCCGAGGACATTGGACTGGCGGCACCACAGGCGCTACCACAGGCAGTTGCCGCCATGCACGCTGTCGAATTGATCGGTATGCCAGAGGCGAAATTGGCGCTGGCTCAAACTGTAGTGTTCTTGTCTCTGGCACCAAAGTCCAATGCGGTTTATGCAGCCTACGGAATGGCTGCCGACGATGCGCATAACACTCTTCAGCATGCCGTACCTTTACACCTGCGAAATGCTCCGACCAAACTTATGAAAGAAGTTGGTTACGGCAAAGACTATAAATATGCACATGACTTTGAGGATGGAAAAACCGATATGGAATGTCTGCCAAAAGAATTGAAGGGCAGAAAGTATTATCAACCGTCCGCGCGGGGCTTCGAGAGCAAGTTTAAAGACGCTTGACGCTCCAGAAATCACAGTTTTCCGATAATCAGAATACCTATGTAACACATCTAAAAGACACTTCGATGGTCTGCTTCGATCTGTTCTATAGTGGTGGCTATATGGTGGCAACATATACGCACCGAATCTGGTACTGGTATCACGCATGGTTCTGATAAATTGCGCACGTTTTTCGGGCGTAATCGATCAGGCACCGCCAAAGGTATCATTAAAATTAT
>CAZRMH010000343.1:0-9015 GCA_964600935.1 uncultured Candidatus Obscuribacterales bacterium | reverse complement strand
AACTAAAGATGTTAACGCTCTAGTTGGTCTCGGATTTGGTGCCAGCTTGATCAGCGTGTTTGCCAGACTCGGCGGTGGTATCTACACCAAAGCCGCAGACGTTGGCGCTGACCTGGTTGGAAAAGTGGAAGCCGGAATTCCGGAAGACGATCCACGTAATCCAGCCGTTATCGCTGACAACGTCGGCGACAACGTCGGTGACTGTGCTGGAATGGCCGCTGACCTTTTTGAAACTTATGCTGTCACCGCCATCGCCACCATGCTGCTTGCTCACCAGGTCTTCAAAGCAGAAATTCTCGCTCAAGGCGATGCCTCTACCATCTTGCTCTTCCCGCTTTTCCTCGGTGCAATTTCGATCGTCAGCTCCGTTGTCGGTGCCTTGTTCGTTAAGCTCGGCAAAAGCAAAAATATCATGGGCGCTCTCTACCAAGGTTTGATCGTGGCAGGCGTTCTTGCTGCAATCGGTTTCTTTTTTGCAACTGAAATGATGATGCAAAACCTCAGCATCGGTGGTGTAGCAATTCCGACCTGGAAATTCTACGTCGCAGAATTGGTCGGTCTGATCGTTACCGGTTTGATCGTATTTATCACGGAGTACTACACTTCAACATCTTATCGTCCGGTTCAACACATCGCTAAAGCTTCAGAAACAGGTCACGCGACAAACATCATTGCCGGTCTGGCTATCTCGATGGAAGCAACTGCCTGGCCGGTTATCACAATCATCGTCGGTATCCTCGTTTCATTCGGACTCTGCGGAGTATTCGGTGTGGCACTGGCGGCGATGGCGATGTTGAGTATGGCTGGCATCATCGTCGCAATCGACTCATATGGACCGATTACTGATAACGCTGGTGGTATCGCAGAAATGGCCGAACTGCCAAAAGAAGTTCGGGCAATCACAGATCCACTTGATGCCGTCGGCAATACCACTAAAGCGGTAACCAAAGGCTACGCAATTTGTTCGGCTGGATTGGCGGCAATCGTTTTGTTCAGCTCCTACACTCAAGAATTGCAAATGAAGATCACCGAAGCTGGTGGCACTCAAACGATCACATTCGACCTCTCCAGCCCATATGTTCTTGCTGGATTGTTCCTCGGTGGTTTGATTCCTTATCTGTTCGCTGCAATGGCGATGGAAGCCGTCGGTAAAGCTGGTGGTCTTGTTGTCGAAGAAGTTCGTCGTCAATTCAGAGATCTTCCTGGAATTATGGAAGGAACAACTAAACCGGAATACGGTAAGTGCGTGGACATCGTAACGACGTCTGCTCTCAAACAAATGGTTGTCCCAGCTCTCATCCCAGTTTTGACCCCAGTGATCATTGCCGGACTCGGTTATTTCTGGTTGTCCAAAGCACTACCTGGCGAATTCGCAGCCGCAAAAATTCTCGGCGGCGTCCTAGTCGGTAGTATCATCACCGGTATCTTCGTTGCTATCTCGATGACCTCGGGTGGTGGCGCTTGGGATAACGCTAAGAAGTACATCGAAGACGGTCACCATGGTGGCAAAGGTTCGGAGGCTCACAAGGCTGCCGTCACCGGCGATACCGTTGGCGACCCTTACAAAGACACCGCTGGTCCAGCCATCAACCCGATGATCAAGATTTTGAACATCGTCGCTCTATTGCTGATTGGTTATCTCATTCAGTAATACTTTCAGGAGTTTGCCGTGCAAATCCGCATCGCAAATCGACAAGATGAACCAGAGATCCGGACCCTTGTAGAGTCAATCTGCAAGGAGTCCGGATCTCCTTTTGATATTGAAACCAGTGATTCCGATCTGAGAAACATCGACGCGAATTACTTCGGTCATGAAGGTCTTTTTCTCGTCGCCGAAGACGAAGGCAAAATCGTCGGCGTCGCCGGAGCCAAGAGAAAAACAGACTTAACACTCGAATTGAAACGTCTAATCGCAAAACCAGGCGATAAATTTATACCTGCGGACCTGCTCGGCGAGCTGCTCTCGGTAATTGTTGAATTTGCACCGCGACTCCTATACGAACGCATCGACGTCGCGTCACCTACGAAAGAACAAGAAAAACTTTTGATTGAAAACGGCTTCGCGCCAGCCATTGCAGACGGTGCTCTCAGTCTTCGGGTAACTCCGGATTTTTAATATGCACGTCTGACATTTGAGATTTTTTGAAAAGTTGACCGAACAAAGATCGTTGCGCAAATTTGTCATGAGTTTGTCCATATAAGTAATAAGATCAGCTACACCTGCACCGACGGACCTCGTGCGAAGTCCAGTTCATAAGCCATTGAAATAAATTTCGTGTACTATGTCTGAGACTGGATTAACACGGGTTGGGGTTTAACTTGCAGAAACGATACAACAAAAATCTCGTTTATCCCGTATTCGCAACGGTTGCATTCGCAGTCGCTGCCACCGTATTGGCTGGTTGTTCAGGTTTCAACCTGAACAGTGGGAACGAGGAAGGCAAGCTGTTGTTCAGCTACGAAGCCCCTAGGAGAGCCATATGGTCAGCGAAGGGCGTGGCGGAAACTCCGACAATAAACGGAGGAACTTTGTTCTACTTGAGTGGCTATCCGTGGAACAACCAGGTCTATCTTCATGCTGTCGATAGCAAAACTGGTAAGGCTAAATGGGAGTGCAAAGACGAACTTCAACAGTATCTGCTCGATGGTAATCAGATTTACGGAGCTGGTCGAACCAATTTATTTAAGCGCGAGCCCGGACGTTTAAATAAATGCTTTTTGCGAGCGTATTCAGTGGATACCGGATTGTCCAACTGGGATTTGCCATGCTTAACAGATCCTCGCGGTGTCAGGATCGTCGGAGTCGGAAAGTATTTATACGTGATCGCCAACGGGCAGTTGCAAGCAATTAGCAGAGATAAAGGCACGGTTGTCTGGCGGGGCGAAGAAAGAATTCTCCCCTCACCAGAACAGAATGCAGTCGTGTTGGATGGTAAAGTCTACGCCGAACTCGGTGATCGCAATATCGGTGTTTTTTCTGGCGATGATGGCAAGCTTGAAGGTAAGATTCTTCAAGGTCCGATCGACGAAAAACTTGTACGGTCACTGACCATTCAATCAAACTTGATTGTCATAGTCGGTGCAGACGGTAAGTGCGAAATTGCTGCTCCTGCGCTCAACAAAAGAACTAATTTCGAAAGCGGTTTGATATCGTCGAAAGTTTTGCTGAAAGATGGTTCTGCATTTTTTGGCGCCTTTGTTCCGACATCCGGCGCACCTGGTCAGTTAGCTGACAAGTCCGGAAATTTGGTTTGTGCTTTCGATGTTGCCGGGCTCAGATATAAGTGGAAAACTGCAGTTGAAAAACTAGTGATCAGTGGTCCTCTTGTCTCCAGTGGCAAGGTTTTCGTTGGAACCGTTCTGGCAAAGGATAGAAAGGACGTCGGCAATATTTATGCTCTCAATGAATCCGACGGAAAGATTCTTTGGCAATCAGAGTGCCTTCTTCCGATGTCGGTCGATTTAGCGCTCGGAAATGACATGATTTTTGTAAACGGTGGGGGAATTCTAAACGCAATAGATGCAAACACCGGAGAAAGTTTGTGGACGCGTAAGCTACCGAAGAGTGAGTTTATAGCGAATCCTATCTTCAAAGATGGAGTTGTTTACGCGGTTGCTGATGATTCCAATCTGTACGCGGTGAAAGCAGAAAAAATTCAAAACAAGAGTGGGGAAAAATGAAGTGCTCCAGCACTTCAGCGTGATTGTTGTTGAGGAGTCTTCTGTCCGGTCTGATCTGATTCCGGAACCGATTTAGCAGCTGCAGATTTCGGTTCATTCTTAATCGGGCCGAATGCCGATTGTTCGGCGATCCCTCTGAATGCCGCAATGCGCGAACATAGATTATCTACCGTTTTGTTTGGTCGGAAATATTCGTCTTCTATCAAAAGGTCAAACTCCTCTTCAATAGCTGACTTAAGCGTTGCTTTGTTTTTTTCGGGAATTAGACCAAGTTGAGCTAACGTGCACGAACGGATAACTTTCTCTTTCTTTACTTTGAGAACTTCGCTGATTACTCGGATCACGCGCCTGTTGGTGTTGACGTAAATATCTTCCTTGGCTCGCGGCTTGCATCCAGTCAAGCTGATCGATAGGAGCATGACAGCAGATAGAAAAAAATGAAAACTTCGATTCATGATAATTGTCACTAACAGTAGTGCTCTCCGATTTCAATTTAGAAAATCAAACAGTGAATGTCAAATTTGCAGATAATTTGCGTTTGGTTGAAAAATCGGAGCGCCGCTATTGATATGGTTTTCAGAGTATAAAATGACCTCCTGGAGAGAGCGCGCCGGTTGGGTAGTTCTGTTCACTCGAACCACGCGTTTTGAATTTTATGTTGACTGTGTCAGCCAACGTGTGTTTTGCTGTGAGAGAGAGAACATATGCTATCTCTTGATGTCGAGACGCCCAAACGTCAGTGATAATCACATAACTACGATATTGAGCTATCGTGCGGATAGAGCTCTACAATGAGGTTTGATAAAAATGGCCAATGATGCGTTGAACAAATCAATCCACTTCGGCACTCCGACTATCGCCATTGCGTCATGCGTAGCTCTTCTTACTATGACTGGATGTTCCAGTGACTCCGATAAGGACAAAGCTGTTACGTCGGAGACTGTCAGCATGAATCAGTCATTCAATGGAGGCGACAGTAAATCTACGTTCAGTGCCAGTGGCGGTAACAACATTGTTTTCGAGGAAGAAAACAAAGTGCCTCCTCGTCCTTCCAGTCCGATTAAGCCTCCGATTTTGTGGCCGAAGCATATGGACGAAGGCGATAGTTACGCCAGACAAATACTCGAGCCCGAGCGAAAAAATAAAAAACCGGAACCAGTCGTTAAGGAACCGAGTGGCTTAGAGTATCAGGATATCGATATCGGTTACGGATTGAGTCCGTCCGACAAACACATGGCTATGGTGCATTACACCGGATACCTCAGTGATGGCACCAGGTTCGAGAGCTCCAAGGACAGGGGACTGCCTTTTGAATTCATTGTCGGAACTGGAAAAGTAATCCCGGGATTCGAGCAAGGGATTATGGGAATGAAAGTGGGCGGACGCCGAAAAGTGGTGATTCCTCCGAGCCTCGCATATGGTGCCGAAGGTCATGGCAACAAGGTTCCACCGAACAGCACGCTGGTCTATGACATCAGGTTGTTGAGCTGTGATCGCTAGAGTTTCATTTCAAGAATTTGAAAATTAACCTTCGACTGAGATTCGTGCACAAAGCGCGCATGAATACTCTGTTTACTGGGAATATTGAGAAATGAGGTCTGACGATTATCAGATCTGTTCACTGTCGCGGTCGATAAAGATTAAATACGGGATTTCAAGTGGGTACCAATTGTTCACAAATCCGGCGTATAAAGAGAGTTGCCATCAGACTAGGGTTTTTGGCTTCTTCCTCCAGCCCGACCGTTGTACACGACCAGAACCCTTCTTACTATCATATTGCAGCTCCAATCGGAGAAAGTCGAACCCTTGTTCGACTTGAGGGCTTTTTGAATATGCAGACAAAACTACGGTATTCGCTCGCTTTCGTTGTCCTCGCCGTAATGGGCTGGATGTCGACTTTGGGCACACTTCCGGTTCACGCTCAAGGGAAGCCGATACCGTACAACACCAGTATGCAGCGGGACAAACTAAACATCGGTCACATGCAGGCCTCAACCAAAGGGCAAGGCACGCCACCCGACTATCCTGAATTTTTCGCAGCTCGTGAAAAGGTCGAAAATGCGCAAAGTCAATCTACAGGTCCCACGCTGACTTCATTCGCGGCCGCCGGCACGATGACAGCGGCTCAGCATGCACAACTGCAAACCAAGCTCGGAAATGGACTTTTCGGAATTCAGTCCGCATACGCGGCACTGGGTGGGACTACCGGTCAATTCAACCCGGTGCCGATCAAGAGCGTGCCACAGACCAAGACGACTGCCAAACCAGACCCCATCCCATACCAGCAGACTGGAGGATGTGATAACTGTGGTGACAACTTCTCTGGCACTATGGATCCGCGCGAGTATCGCAACTACACGAATACGGCGTTGTCCGGAGTCTATATGCCGGGCGCTCCACCCCTGAACCTGCCTCACAACACCAGCCCACCGACCATGGCGACTCTAACTCCGGACGGTCCGATCGGAGCAGGTATCGCTGGAGCAATGAAGGCGGTGCGGACCGGCGTAGCCAATGAGGTGATGGGCAGGCAGATTGCGACCCAGCTCTCGGCTGCGACCAGGGCTACTGCCGATCTCGGCGGCAATGACCAGGCCCAGAATCAAAAGGCACAAGCCGGCGCCGCCGGTGCCGGACAAGAAGCTGCTGATGCGATGGCTGATGCATTTAACCCGACCTGGCTGCAGATGCTAGTCCTGTCGAAGACGCCGCTGCTGAACGTGGCCAACGAAGCGACTGGCTCGGCGTGCAGCGCGAGCCAGCCGATTAAGACATACGAGAATACGGTCTACCTGGTCCAACAAGCTTATAAGAACTTGTATCTGCCGATGGCTATACTCCTTCTCTTGCCTGGTGCCGCGATGACCCAGATGAAGAGTCTGGTCTCGTCCGGTATATTACACAACCAGAACGATGAAGACGCCGTCAGTCCCTTCACTGGAATACTTCGTTCGATTATCGCAATTTTCCTGATTCCAGCTTCCCAATTGATCGTCAGTTACAGCATCGATGTGGGTAATTCACTCCAGTTCGAAGTTCAGCGGCACGTCAATTACCTCAATATATACATGTGGGGTGATGAACAGGTTTTCAGAGCACCTGTGGACAAGCAAGAAGCGCAGATCCTTCCTGCTAGCGCTTTTCAGGTCTTAGGAAAGTTGTCCCAGGGACCTGAAGGCGAGTCCGGTGAGATATCGCAGAGTCCTGCCACCATCATGTTGCAAGCCCTCGTCAATTCGACGGCAGATTCGGCTGCCTTTGGTTTAGTTATTCTGTGCGCTTTTCAAATTGCATTGGCTTGCTACTTGTTTCTCATGGGACCCGTAGCAGCCGCCCTGTACGCATGGCCCACCGGAGCCGGTTCGTTGTTTGTGAGAGTGTTCGGTAACTGGGTTGACGCGATTATCAACCTGGCACTCTGGCGTTTCTGGTGGTGCGTAGTGCTTCTCTGTATTGATACGCGACTCGGATGGCTGGGCGTCTTCGACGTCTATACCATCTGGGAAATGTTGATGTTCCTGTCCTTCCTGATCATTCTCTGTTACGTGCCGTTCAATCCCTTCGACTTTAAAGCTGGAGAGATGGTTTCGCAAATTATGCAGAAAGCCGATAAGGCTGTCGGTGAAGCTACCCAAAAAGGATAAAAGACGCCACTTTGCTGAATCATGGAGTCAGCCATTTTATGAATAGAACGAAGTTAATAGCGGTAGTTTGCACAATTCAATGCCTCTTGTTTGCGGCGATTGTCTGGTGCTCTTCAGCGCAGGCGCAGGGCGGTGCGGCGAACTACAGAAGCAGCTTGGCGGACCAAGCTGCGCAACAAGGGCGGTCACTCGGAGGACCCTCAGACCCTAGTGCATTCGTTAACACATTACTCAGCCCTCAAGTCGCTCCTAACGGTAACGCTCAGAATCCTGCTACGACTCCACACCGAGATGGAACTTATGGGAGCTTGCTGAATGTCCCCGGCGGTGGCGTGGGTGTAGCGGCTCCTGGACCGCAGACAGCTGCCACTATTCAGATCAAGGGCGCTCAAGACGCAGTAGTGCAAGGGGCGAAGTCGATGCAGGAGCACGTCTTCGGTAATTCTCCGCCACCGATGCTCACAGGTCCAGTTGCAGCCGCTATCTTCGGGGAGGCTGGCCAACAGGCTGCTGCACTGGCAGGTCGACCGCAACAGAACGCTGAAGGTGGAAAATCAGCGGCCGACGGTGCTGCGACTGAAGGCGCTGACGTAGCAGGACAGATCGGTCACGAAATGGCTGAAACTGCGATCTCTTATACAAGCAGTTATTTGAGTAATTTCACCGTAGAAGGTGGCAATAAGTGGAATCAAATTCGCGATAACATCTTCGTGCCTATGGGCATCCTCTTACTACTCCCGGGTGCGGCTCTCTCTCAGGTCCGTGCGATTATGGCGGCCGGTAACCCTGTTCTTGGACAGGTAAATCCGTTTGACGGAATCTTGCGGTCTATAGTAGCCATATTTATGATTCCAGGAACTTATCTGGTCGTAAACTACGGGATCGACCTGGCAAACTCGATAACTCATACAATCGCAGATGAATACACTCGGATGTTCGGTTCCGACATGTATATGGATGCGATCTGTCATGAAATTAAGGCGATGCCGTATCGGTTACCAGAAGAAAACAGGCAGACCGTTGATATTCCCGTGTCTTCGATGGGGATTATTCTCCTGGGTAACTACACGCCTTTTGCGCAGCTCGAGGCCGACTTGATCGCAGTTAAGATCTTCGATCCATGTGCTGGCATCTATATTGTGCCGCCGGACAGATCCAATGAGACGGTACCAGCGGCGGTGATGGCTGCACGGTTGATGGCAAATAGCTCAAACGCTTCACTCACCACATCGTGGGCAATTTTGTGCGCGTTCCAACTTGCTTACTTATACTACTTGTGGTGCGTCGGACCAGTGGTCGCCGGACTCTGGGTCTGGCCAATGAAGCACCTCCGAGATGCTCTTCCTAACTGGGTTGAGGGCGTCGTCACGTTGTGCTTCTGGGCACTTTTCTGGAACACTATTGTCCTCTTGATCGCGTGTTTCAGAGGTGTTGACGAGACCGGTACGATCATCATGCTCGCCTTGAACACGATGGCTAACCTGACTGTCAAATTCGCCTTCGACTTTGCTGGACTCGTCAGAGCTGCCGGCGGAGAAGCCATGAAACTGGGTGAGAAGATGGCTTCAGCCGTCGAGAAAGCCAGCAAAGGTGGTGGCGGCGGTGGAGGCGGCGGAGGCGGCGTATGAGGCGGAGGCGGCTGAGACGACGACCAAAACAAAAACAATAAAAAAGATAACAAAAAAAATCA
>CAZRMH010000342.1:0-9019 GCA_964600935.1 uncultured Candidatus Obscuribacterales bacterium | reverse complement strand
CCATCCCAGCAGATATGAAACTGCTCCACTCCATTCAAGCGGGTCCTCAACTTCTGCCCACATTCACTGGACGGCAAGAAGCGTTTATTCGTAAACCGCCAGGTGCGGAAAAAGAGGTAGACTCAATCGGAACATCCATGCGCGCCGCACGAACCGCGTTTGGTATTACCGACGATGGCACGGCGGTAATTGTGTGCGTTCAGGGTAAGCGAAATAAAGAATTTTCTGAGGGAATTTCACTGCCAGCGCTCGCCGATTTCATGAAAAGCATCGGGTGCGTTCAAGCAATCAACTTCGATGGCGGAACCTCGACGACGATGGTGCTCGCATCCAATCAGTCATTCAAAACTCGCGTAAAATCCGGCTCAGAAATGAGACTAGGCAACGACAGCTCCTATACGACCATCGTTTCGTCGCAGCCTGAGCGCCAAATCAAGTCAATTATTTATGTGACACCCGCGAAATAGAATCGCAAGTAAAAACAGCAAAGGAACTGAGGACTTGTGGTCTGAACCACCGAACAGCGATGGTCGTTGATTCTCAAATATAAAGCTGATGTCCCAGTCATGTTTACCAACCCATGGGGCGGGGAATTAAGGGTGAAGCAAACATATACTATATAGATCTAGACCCGGAACATTAGATGAACGACCTCGCTACCGGTGAAAAACGTCCCCACCCACTTGTGGGCACCGTCGTCGAGCCATATGCCATCCTCGATGTCATTGCCGCCGGCGGCATGGGCGTTGTCTTCAAAGCCAGGCATATGCTCACGGATCGCATCGTCGCCATGAAGCTGTTGCCATCTGAGCTCGCTAGAGATGAGTCCAATGTTCAACGCGTTAAACTTGAAGCGAAGGCTTTAGCTCAGCTCAATCACCCGAACATCGTGACCACTTTCGATTTCGGTTTCACCTACATGCAAGAGCCCTTCATCGTCATGGAGTACGTCGCTGGACAGAGTCTCAAGGAAGTGCTCGATCGCGAAGTATTGCTACCCGTCGATCGGGCCGTCAAGATTTTTCTCCAAGCTGTTGATGGAATGCGCTACGCCCATTCGGCAAAAATTCTGCACCGGGATCTAAAACCGCATAACATAATGGTTTCAGACGATCCGGAACCTGACCACGTGAAGATTCTTGATTTTGGTGTCGCCAAGTTTGCGGAATACACTCAGCAAATCACCCGAACTGGAGAAGTTGTCGGAAGTCCGCTGTACATGAGTCCGGAACAATGCACCGGCAGACCGACGGACCATCGCTGTGACATATATTCGATTGGCGTGATGATGTTCGAGACACTGACTGGAAATCCTCCGTTCCGAGGAGAAAACTACATTTCGACAGTCCATCTTAAGTGCACAAAACTGGCTCCGAACTTTCGAGACGTTGTTCCAGGTCGGGTATTTCCAGAACGCCTGGAAATGATTGTTCTAAAATGCCTGGAAATCGAGCCTGACAAACGTTATGCAAACATGGCCGAGCTCCGCGCGGACCTGGAACTGGTAGCAGGGGTGGTGCCACGGGTAGATCGAGCCAAGGCCAATCAAAACCTCAACAATCCTTCATTGGGCTCAGTAAAACAAACTGACAATGGTCATAAATCACACACCACATCTGGTCCTGGAGAAATCGGATGGAAGCCGTCCTGGGCCGGCAGCAGCAACACACCAAATACGGTATCAAATTCGGCCGACGACTGGAGTGATTCAATCGTCACAGGAACTGAACCTGATGCATGGCAAAGTCCGGTCAAGAGTCACCAATCTAAGCCATCGGGTATCTCCGGGCAGCAACCGCCGAGCCCACCACAGAGTCAGTTCCAGCCAGCCCAGCACCCCGGTCAGTATTCTGCCTCTAGTGGCAGCTCTGCAACTCCTCGCGTAGACACGTGGCGTGACATGTCCACGCCGAACGTCGCTGATGATTCCTGGCGCGCTCCTTCGAGTCCTAACTTGAGTGCTGACGACTGGGGCAACGTGGATTCCCATAAGAGCACCGGTCTCACCGGTCAGTGGCCTGCGTCTCCGACCCCAAACTTACTTAAGCCGGTGACGCCACCAGCAGCGGTGCAGGCGGCCCCGTCCACCACCTCGCACATAGCAGTCACAGCGCAGCCGCCGCGACAGACAGCCGCTGAAGCTGCACGGGCGCAAGACATGGCGTCGCTCGCGGCAGCGGTCGAGGCATCAAGCGTCGGAGGTCCGCTCATCGACAGTCCTGCTGCAATGGGTCCCGCATCAGCAACCCCAGCACAGCCTGCGCCAGGTCCGCAAAGTGAAGTTATAACTGGAGATCATCCGACAGTTCAAGTCGGGTCAAATACTGTTCCAGTTCCAAAACCCAATAAGGACGCGGCTGATTCCCACTTTGTCCTCACCTGGGACAGCAAGAGTGGGCCTGCTTGGAGTGCCACTACCGCCGCTCCTCAGAAGCCACGTGGTCCGACCGCCCACGCAACAAATACTCGAAATCCAATTCAGCAGCCTACAGTCGAATTGACAAGAAATCCGGCACAAAAACCGGTACCATCACAGGCTAGCCAGGTCCCCACGCCAAGCACACCTGCGACCGCTCAAACTGCGCCGGATTCGCCGCTAAACGTGCAGACCCAGCAAGCCGGAACCGGCTCACCAGCAGCAGTCCCGCAAACAGACAATCAAAGCTCCAGTCCACCGGCATGGGCGCAAGCACCACCATCTGGCCAGCAACCATCCCCCTGGAATGGCACCACATCCGGTGTCATAAATCCAGCAGCGGCCTATGGTTGGCGACCAGCCGACGCTGACCCGGAACAACAACAACAACAACAACAACAGTCAAGCCAACCACAAACACCACCGACAAATGGCTTTCAGACGCCTCCAGGACAACAAATCCAAAATCATCCCACCTCAAACCCTATGGCGCCAGTACAACCAGGGCACCAGCCCGACGGATCAGCCGACATAGGACTCACGAGAGCTGGTGGTTCTCCGGTTACGCAGCGGGGACAGTTTCCACCGCAGCCCCCCTCACCTCAACCTGCACCGACCAGTCCAGCGCCATTTCAACATTCAGCATCGGCTCCAGGCTCATCTGCGACAGCACCATCTGATCACAGAAGTGAAATTGGTCTCGCGCCCCAGACGACAGGCTCGCAACCAGTGCTACACCAAGCTGGTCCGCAAAGTACGGCGATCCAAGGTCACACCATGGACGGTGGCGAACAAGACCTATGGTCGGAACTTCCGTCATCTAGTCAATCGACTGGAACAGCGAATCTGCAATCCCCTGACGGACCAGAAGGTCCATGGGGTGCCGCACCGAGCCCAGCAAGCGACAACCATGAAGCGCCACAGCCTGGTCACTGGGGGTCACAACCGCTGCCGACCGAAGCCATCGGCGAGCAAACAGTTTTGACGACATCCTCTCCCGCGCCTCAAAGACCTTCATCAACGCCTCCAATAGCTGAGGTCGGGACGATTTCCGGAGTAATGGAAAATCCATTCCAAACTCCGCAAGTCGACGCAGGTCAACTTAACTCTCCTGCGCACCAGCTCGCGCAGCGGGTTTCTAAGGGTCTTGCTCGAGATCCAGAATTCAACACTCCTGACAAAAACGGCTCAGAATTCAAGAATTACGAACCAGTTTCTCTGGCTGAGCTTAACGCAATTAAGACACCGGCCGCCAAACCGGTGGTCAAAACGCCAGTAGACTCTGGTCTATCGACAATGTTACCGCCTACCCCGCCGGCGACATCGATACCGACACCAAAATCAAAGAGTCGATTTACCGATGCAGATGAAGAGCCGGACTCAAGCTCAAGCGCACGCTCACACTCCGCATCGCTCAGGTTCAGCACCAGCCGCGGTGGCGATGACGGGAAAAAAGTTGTTTTGATCTCTTTGGTCGGAATGGCTATCATCGCTATCATCGCAACGGCAGGATACATCGTCTACAGTCACAGCAAAACTGAGAACAGTCAAACTTCGATTCAAGAACAACCGCAAAACGACCAGTCCTCAACGACGGCCCTGAAGAAACCCGACAACGGATCTAAACCGGTTTCGAGTAGCGAGACCGAGGCCGCGCGCAGCACCGCAAGTGATACCACGGCGACACGGGTTGAGAAACCTATCAAAGCAGTCAAAACCGCGGTCCCCTCGGCAAAACGCAAACCCGCTGTTGCCGTAAAACCAAAGAAACCGAAGAAGGCAAAGGCAATCGCCAAAGAGCCAGCAGCAGCACCTGACGTACCGGCGACCCCACGTAGACGACGAGCTTATTCGACTTACGACTCTTATTACAACAATTAGACCGAGCCGGGAGTTCAACCGATATCGGTTGCTCTAAATGACATCAGTTCGCGACCAGATTTCGACGGCTGCTGTGTCGCGAGAATACACCGCTGGCAGAAAAGAACCTCAACCGATATCGGTTGAAGTTTCAGAGTTGGTGAATCCTCCACCGATTAAATGCCCTCAAGACCTAAACCGATATCGGTTTAAATTCGTAGACAGTCCCTATCTACCGCGGCGACGTTCTTTTGCGATTCTCACAGCATCAAGTCGGGCAATCGCTCGTGACAACGCCATCTCGGCCAATTGAGTATCAAGCTTGTCGACTTTCTGCGTTTTCGCGGCTTCCGCTCGTTCTTTAGCTTGCTTAGCTCGGGCTTCATCAATTTCGGTCGCGAGTTCCGCTGAATCGCTCAAAACTGTCACGGTAAGATCCTGCGCGGCAGCATGATCGGCATTACCGCTTTCCGGAGTTTGTTGATTGGCAACTTCCAAAACTCCGCCAATTACTGCGGCAGTTTTTTCTTCACCATCTTCCCAGTACTTCAACGGAGCCACACCAAGGGCGGTGACCAGAGGCTCGTGATGAGCAAGAATGGACAGCTCGCCATCACGAGCTGTAGCGGTGACCTGAGAAACGACAGCGTCTAGGACCACGCGTTCAGGTGTGAGGATCTTGAGATTGAAAGTGGCGGCCATAGCCTGAACTCCCTTGTTATGTGTTTTACTTTTTACGGCGACGAGTTGCGCCGGCAGTCGCTCCGCTCGCGGCTTTGCTTCGTGTTGCGGTCGTCTTTTTGACTGCGGTGGTGGCTTTAGTTTTCTTCGCTGCGGCTACGCGCTTAGCTGGCTTGGGTGCGGCTTTCAGTTTCGCGGCCGCAGGCTTCCTCGGCTGATGCTTAAGCATTTTGTCGATTAAACCATAAGCCATCGCCTCGGGCGCAGAAAGGTAATAATCGCGCTCGATGTCCTTGCGGATGCGTTCACGATCTTGACCAGTACATCGATGGAGGAGCTCTACCTGAGCGGCACGGAACCGTTGTCCTTGCAGAGCCTGGATCTCTAAACTGGTGATATCACCTTCTGCTTCCCAAATCGTCTGGTGAAACATCAAAGTCGAAAACTCGTATGCCGAGCGTTCTCCGGTCCCAGAAGCTAAAATTTCACAGGCACCAGAGAGCGCGTGTCCAAGACAGATTGTGTTCACTTTGGGTGGAATGGAATGCATGATTGCGATGATCGCATCGGCGTTGTATCCATTACCACCGGCAGAGTTGATGTAGAGATTGATCGGCGTTTTAGAATCTCTCTCCGTCAATCGGAGAAGTCTTCTGATTACCGGCATCGCAACTTCGTTTTCGAGCCTGCCGAAAACGTAAACATCGCGATTCGATAATTCGTCCGGAAGTTCTCTTTTTTCAGTCTTGGCTTCAGCTTGGTTTCTCTTACTCATGATGCCTCAAAGGGACTGCAATCTCTTAGCTTCTTCTCTCGCTTCTTCGATACTGCCTTGCATGTAGAACGCTTGTTCTGGCATGTCATCGCATTCGCCGTCGAGGATTTGTTTAAATCCAGCTACCGTGTCTTTCAACGAAACATACTTACCTGGTCTTCCAGTGAAGATTTCAGCTACGTGGAAAGGCTGGCTCAGGAAGCGTTGGAGCTTACGAGCGCGGGTAACAATCAACTTATCGTCTTCGGACAGCTCATCCATACCGAGGATGGCGATGATGTCTTGAAGGTCTTTGTATCTTTGCAGTGTACGCTGAACGCCACGAGCAACCGCGTAGTGCTCGTCACCGACTACGTCGGGCTTCAGAGCCGTACTGGTTGAGGCGAGCGGATCGACGGCTGGATAGATACCAAGTTCAGCAATCTGACGAGACAACACGGTGGTGGCATCAAGGTGACCGAAGGTGGTGGCCGGTGCCGGATCTGTCAAGTCATCGGCAGGAACGTAAACAGCTTGTACCGACGTAATCGAACCATGCTTAGTGGATGTAATTCGCTCTTGCAATTCACCCATTTCGTTACCCAGAGTAGGTTGATAACCTACAGCTGATGGCATCCGTCCAAGCAGAGCGGATACTTCGGAACCAGCTTGTACGAAACGGAAGATGTTGTCGACAAACAGCAGAACGTCCTGTTTAGAAACGTCTCTGAAATATTCAGCCACTGTCAGCGCTGACAGTCCGACACGCATTCTGGAACCTGGTGGCTCGTTCATCTGACCGTATACCAGTGCCACTTTATCGAGAACGCAACCGCCTTCTACTTTCGAATCTTTCATCTCGTGCCAGAGGTCGTTGCCTTCACGAGTTCTTTCGCCCACTCCGCCGAACACCGAGTAACCACCGTGGTGCTTAGCGATATTGTGAATCAATTCCATAATGATAACGGTCTTGCCTACTCCGGCGCCGCCGAACAAGCCAACCTTTCCACCCTTGATATATGGTTCGAGCAGATCGACGACCTTGATACCAGTTTCGAAAACGATGGTTTCCGTTTCCAATTCGGTCAAGTCTGGTGCGTGGCGGTGAATCGGCCAGCGCTCATCACAGACGATCGGACCGGCTTCATCTACGGGTTCGCCAAGAACGTTCAAAATTCTGCCGAGCGTACCCACACCGACTGGCACCGTGATCGGTTGTCCAGTGTTGGTTGCGATCATTCCTCGGGTCAAACCATCGGTAGTCGACATAGCAACAGATCGAACGCGGTTGTCACCCAGCATCTGCTGAACTTCGCAAACAACCTTTTTCTCTTCGCCAGCTGGATTCGTTCCAATAATTTCAATGGCGTTGTAAATTTCAGGCAGGTGTCCGCTGGCAAACTCGACGTCGATTACGGCGCCGATAACCTGTACTACCCGGCCTTGTGTCGCTGTTGGGGCATCAAGAACTGTGCTCATGTCGTCTCCGTTTGGTTGGGCGATTGGAAATGTCGGTTTCGCCAAAGTCAAAAACCCGATCTTAACAGCTTAGAGTAGATCGCCTGCCGCACTTTTGGCGTTCCGTTTATGATACTTTTCGTATGCGCTTCGGATTTTGTTTACTAAAGTAAAACCGAGGCAGTTCCTTTATTTGCGTTAATCATATTCTGAAGCTGCTCGGCAGAACTCTATTGCTTCAACCTTCAATCAGGATGAGCGAATCGGGTTTGATTCTGGCTTCAGACGAGAAGCAAAGACCAGTTAAACGGGTTTCGGTTACGATGCCGGTTGTGGAGAGGACAGTAAACAGACGGATGCATGAAACCCTCTCATTGCTTTACAAATGCTCACCAGAAGTCAATCTAAGAATTCGACAAAACACATTGTCAAGCATTTTAAATTTCGAACGCACAGCCCTCGCCCGGGAAAAAGCTTATATCGACCGACTTTTCGAGTTTCAAAGCGTTCAATGCAAATCTAAACCGATATCGGTTTAGATTCAAACCTATAAAACCAAGTCGCAAAACCAACCGACGTCGGTTTTGCGAAAAGCCTATCCCTAGCTGGTTTCGATAAAAAGACAAATTCTTGGTTCCAAACCATTCCATATAAATGGAATGTCAAACCGATCGTCGATCCAATCGACCAAACTTTAAAGGACGCCAATATAAAGCAAACATCCAGGCTATGATCCCGGCCGTAAATCAAAATGGTAAGCTGATTACGAATCCAACGCCGGACCACTCTTGTGTCGGCGATGAGCTTATCGCGCTGGGAGCTCAGCAGGAATTGAATAAGCTGGCTAAAGTTGGCGGAAATGGAGAATTAGGACAACAATGACTGACACCCCGACAAATCCCGGAACAGATGAGGCGATCATCACGTTGGAAGGTGAAGATGGTACATCGTACAATTGCCAGATACTTGATATCATTGAGTTCGACGGACAAGAATACGGCATTCTTTTAAAGCTCAAGGCGGACGACAAACCCGAAGACGCCGAGAACGAAGAAGATGAGTCGCTGGTGATCATGCGCTTGATTCAACGTGACGATCAATCGATTTTTAGAACGATTGAAAGTGACGAAGAATTCGAAAAAGTGGTTGCCTATGTCGAGGAGCTCGCAAGAGCGGCTGCTGGAGCCGAAGACTAGGCAATTGAGGGCGGTATGTCCAATCAGTACGTTGATGACTTGATTGGCACGAAGTTTGGCGATTTCGCATTGCAAGAATTAGTGGGAGAGGGCACCTTCTCTCACGTTTTTCGTGCCATAGATAAGCATAAGAACGAAAAAGCGATTAAGATACCTCGCCGCTTTTCAAACGGCAAGAATGAACGCTTCGAGTTTGTTCCCACCCAGGTTTTCATTAAACGCGGACAGCGCTTCAGTCCGCAAGAAGCTTCACCAATACACATTCTGCGCATTCAAATCGCCAGAACAAAACAAGTGATCGATCAGGGTATCGTTCGTGTCGAAGATTATTCCTTCGACGGCGACAATAGTCACTGTCGTATGCCGTTCCTGGCTGGAGAAACTCTACGCGAATACATGCGCTCAGGCCCGGTGCCGGTAGCTGTGCTTCGCAATCTCGCTCTGACCCTGTCACGTCTCAACCATCTCGATTCATTCGGCTATCATGGTGACGTGAAACCCGAAAATATGATTGTCACCACCAACGGTGTCATCCTCGTTGACTGCGGTTACTTCGGAAACGTTCAAGTCGGCGAAAGGCTAGAAGACCAACAGAAAACGCTAATCGTTACTACACCGCGCTACTATCCCCGTCTTCAACCTGACGATCTTCTG
>CAZRMH010000341.1:0-9039 GCA_964600935.1 uncultured Candidatus Obscuribacterales bacterium | reverse complement strand
GAGGTTTTACCTGGTCCCTCTTAAAAACCTCCTACATGGTTTAGTGAACTCGTACGCGAAAAGCGAAAAGAGAAACGGTCTTGTCGTTTATACGTGCTAAATCTCCGCATGAACACTTGGGACCGACGAATTTCAAGTTCTAAAATGCGCGAGAGTAAAGATAGTTAAAACCAGACGGCAACCGGGAGTTCTTAACCGACGGAGCGGTCTTGGAACTCCCGGTTGCCCAGGAATCAGGAGAGCCTGCGATTTCTTTTCGAAACCGCAGGTTCGCTGTTCTTGGTCATTTGCCCGAAAATAGCTCGACGAGCTGTTCCGAGGTTCGGTCTACTTACTTCTTGGCGGGCGCCGGAGCGTTGCCGTTGCGCGGATCGACCTTGATGAACGGGATAGTGCCGTCGCTCATGAACTCGGGCACTTCACCGTCCCAGCGCTCTGCCTTGCGGAGCTCGAGCAGTCCGGCCGCGTCCTTCAGTGCCGCCCCCTTGAGGGTGATGGCTTCTGCGCGCGCCTTGGAAAGCAGCTCGGTTTCATACGCCTTGGCGTCGGCGATCTTCTTCTGCACTTCGCCGGCGGCGCGTGCCAGAGTCGCCTTCTGGAGCGCTTCGCTCTCGGCCTGCTGAGCGCGCTGCTCGGCTTCGACCTTCGAGTCGATCGAATCGTTGAAGTCCTTCGAGAAGTCGAAGTCCGTGATGGCGACCATGTCGATGACGATGGCGCCGGCCAGACCCTTCTCGGAAAGACCCTGCTCGATTGCTTTCTTGAGCTCATGGACGACCTTGTCCTTGACCTCGGGGCGCTTCTGGATCAGGTCGTCGGCGAGGTAGTTGCCGGTCACCTGTTTCAGCGTCTGCTGAACGTTGTTGTCGAAGTAGGCAGCGTTGATGGCGCTGACACCGCCGATGGTGGCGTAGACGCGCGGCCACGATTCGTCCTTGATCGAATAGGCGATCGTGATCTCGGTCGGCGCGGACTGACCCTTGGAGGTCGCAGCGGCCGCCTTGATGTGGTGCACGAGCTGCGTCGTCGGCAGGTGAACGACGGTCTTCAGCGGGCTGATGATCTGAGGACCGGCGCCGCTCTTGATGGCGACCGGCTCGACCGAGCCGAACTGGGTGATGACGCCGACGTAACCGGGATTGACCCAGGTGACGGTGCGGGCGAGGAAGGCGACGCCGATGAGGGCAGCGACGGAGCAGCCGATGATCGCGATTTTCTTGATGGAGAGGTTCATGTCAAAGTTCCCTTTTCGATCCGAGATCACTTGGAGGCCGGCGAGGACAGCATCGGGACGGGCATGGTGCCGGAGAACTTGGGCAGCTTGCCCTTCCAGCGACCGATGGCGGTGAGCTCGACCAGGTCCGGATTGTCGCGCAGGGCGGCAGCTTCACGCCGAATGGCGTCAGCTTCCTTCTTGGCGATTTCGATGGTCGAATAGGCTTCGGCTTCGGCCTTGGCGCGCATCGACTGGGACTCACCTTCTGCTTCGGCGATCATCTTTGCGCCTTCGTTGCGAGCGCGTTCGGCGTCCTGACCGGCCTTCACCTTCGCCTCGATGGCGGCGGCGAACTTGGGCGTGAAGTCCAGGTTGTCGAGCGTGGCGCGACCGATCTGGATGGTGCCGGGGGCGCCCTTCGACTTCATCGCGGCGGCGACGAGGCTGCGGATGGCGGCTTCGATCTCGTCACGGACGGTTTCGCGCTTCTTCACCAGGTCGGTGGCGGTGAAGTTGGCGGTGACAGCCTTGACGGATTCCTGGATGGCCGGGTCGAGGATGGCGGCCTCAAAGTTCTCGATGCTGCCGTACTCGCGATAGAAGATCGGCGCCGACGATTCGATCAGGTTGTAGGGAACGGTGACCGCGGTCGTGACCTTCTGAAGGTCATGCGAGCCGGCCTTCGCGGTCGCCTTGAGCGGCTTGACGAAGGTCTGCAGCAGATCGACGCGGGAAAGCGGATTGATCAGATTGAAGCCCGGCAGCAGCGGCTGCGGATTCATGATGCCGAACAGCGAGGTGCTGCCGACATAGCCGCGCGGCACGATCTTGTACGAATTCCAGCCGATGGCGATGATGGGGAGCGCGAGCAGCGCATACTTGACCCACACGAAGAGCGAGCGCGGCGAACCGTTTGCAGTCGAACGCATCCGGTTGAGGAAGGGAATGTTCATCTTCGATCCTTGATGATTGAGGTTGTTGAATCCAAGCGCCATGGAACCTCTGCACGCACCTCAATTCACTCGCATCTGTTACAGCCCTGTCCTTCACAGTCAGCCCGACGGCCGTGAAGAAGAAAGCTGGTTCAGTTAAATGCGTTGAGGTTGGCGGTGAGTTCAGATAGGTTTCAGGGGGTACAGGACAGTGCCATGCTATTGACTCGAGCCCCTTTGTAACTACTCAAATAGCTGTTAAATAATGTGGTTTACGCCGCTTTACAAGTCTTGCTGAATCGACCCAATATCGCAACCTGTCTACGTTCCGAACCGGGGCAAGAGTTGCGCTAGCTTCCCTACCGAAGCATCTTCCAATGTTTCGGTAGCTGGCTAACTGTCAGTTTTGACCGGAAAATTACGGCGATGTTTCCTTGCCATTTTCGAAACGATTTACTAGCCCATTCTGAATTGGCTTCGTGCAATGTTCGAAACAGTAGTCATCTCAAGTGGTTTCATGATTTCAGGTTTTGTTCAGTCGCCGGAGTTTAGTTTGATAACAACAAAGCCGTTTGATTACTCGCAACTCTGCACTAGACAACCCTGTTAAAGGACTAAACAATGGTCAACGCGACGCTTATGAAAGAGGCGCTTTGCCTCTCCGCTACCCTCGAACTCGCCAAGCAAATTTCCACTTCCATAATTGATATCCGCCGTCATTTCCACGCTTATCCAGAGCTGAGTTTCCGAGAGTTTGAAACATCGAAATATGCCGCGGAGAAACTTAGAACGCTGGGCTATGACGTTCGAACTTTTGCAGGGCACACTGGTTTGATCGCAGAATACGGCAGAGGCAACGTCACCATCGGCATCCGTTGCGAGATGGACGCCTCTCCTCTTCCCGAGTTGAACCGTGTCGTCTACGCGTCGCGAAACCCAGGTGCTATGCATGCTTGCGGACATGACGCTAATCTCGCTTGCGTGCTGGGCGCAGCCGAACTTCTGACTAAGCTGCCGATGCAGGGCAAGGTTCGAATAATCATTCAGCCCGGCGACAACCCTGATGGAAAGCCCGGCGCTGTAACCATGCTGGAATCTGGTTGTCTCGATGGTGTCACCAGTCTTCTCGGCGTCCACGTCGACGCCACTTTGCCAACCCAAAAGATTGGCGTGGTATCAGGCGCTACAAGGTTCTCTGAACAAAACTTTGAGATCATCGTTCAAAAACAAGAATTTCAGCCACCGCATCTGGTGACGCTCGAACTGGCGCGAATGGTTTGTGCGCTCGCTAAACTGCCGCTTTTCGCTTCGGCCGATCAGCCGGTAGGCGAGGTTGCGCTGACCGCGGTGACCTCTGATAAAACCGATGGCACAGCTGAAATTGCGGGCAATCTCATGACCTTTAATGACGAAATTCGCCTGCAGGCGCAGTCCGAAATTGTGAAACTGGTTCAGGGATTCAACCCTGATGCCGTTGTCCAGTTTGGTGACAATAAGCATACGGCAATCAAAAATGCTTCTGTCGTTGAAACCCTGAAGAGCGCAGCCATCGACTTGGTCGGCATCAGCAATGCCCTCGACATCAAACGCAACTCCTGGAACTCACAATTCTCGATGCTTACGGAAAACGTACCTGGCGCCATGATCTACCTCGGCGCGGAAATCGTGAGCAGCCGAAGAAGCCACTCGAGCCAGACGTTCGACATTGACGAGAACTGCTTGCATTACGGTGCAGCAGTCCTCGCTGAGACTGCAATTCGTTTAGCCGACAAACTCTAGTTCGCTTTGCTGATCAAGCCGCGTGGCGGTGAATAGGCGTTCCAGAATCGTCCGGTAATTTCAGAGTTCTCATTGCTCATGGTCTTAAGATTTTGAGCGGCCTCGATTGATTCTCCATTACTTAATGATGTAGTAGGGAGTGGTTCTTTAGCAAAAAGCGCATGAGCGGCTGGATTGTATACGAAACGTTTGAGATTCATTTTGGCAAAGTTAGTGGTTTGATTAAGTCCGAAATGTAAAAAAGGCAAGACGTGCACGCCCGCAAAGGAGTCCTCGCGATTGCGAAGAATCCTCTGTGGAACGTGCACGTCCGCTTTTAAGCAGGCTTCTTCTCAGACCGACGCTTTCCCTCGTGACCACCACCTGTGGTGCGGTAGTTCCCAGGAATGGAAGCGAAGAGATATCTGAGATAGAAGCCGGCATTCATACAGGTCAGGCGCTAAAAGACGCGCCGAGTTTCGATGTCGAAATTGCTCAGTCCTCGTTGCCGTTCTGGCTGCAACCGCAGTTCCGGCAGATGCCGCCCATTTTCACCGGCGTTTCACAGTTCCAGCAGTCCCGAGCGGTCTCGAGGCTGCGGGCGTCCGTGGTGTACCTGGCGGGCTTGACGGTGGCATCGACCATGCTCAGGTGCGAGGTGTATCGCGTGCCGAAAACCTCCGCTTCCATGAGATGGAAATCGTAGGTTGCGACGACGCGACCGTTCGGACCACCGTCGCGGAACATGACCGTGAAGTTGCGGGCAGGGCCGGCATCGACTTCAGGTTCGGCGCTGCGGAAGAACTGGAACGGGCTGAGAGAGCGCCGGGGCGCTGCTTTCTTCGCCGTTCGCATGAGGAGCGGGAGCAGTTCGAATTGAGATGTCTCCGGCTTGACCTCTTCGGCCAGGACAACTTCATCATCGATTTTGACTTGCATGAAGGCGTCACGGCTGACCGAAACAGCAAGGTAAGAACCGGCGACTTCTGGCAGGCACACATTACGCGTGGTCGCTTGAATGAATGTCTCGGCCGGCTGTCGTTCTGAACCAGTCAGAACTCTACAGTAGATCATAGGGACTCCTTATTGTGTAGGTTCGTGGACACGTGCAGCGAGCACGAATCCGGTTGCTCAAATGCCCTTCAGGTAGTTCGCAAGAAGTCCGTCTCTCCAGGCATCGCATAAGTACGCATGCAATTGCTGGAGCTTGTTGGTTTTGTTTGCAGAGAGACTCGAGGAATCGGGTTGAGAGGTCACCAAAGAAGGGCGGGAGAAAAGCGTCTTAACACTAGGGAGCGCGAGAGTAGTTTTAAAACAAGTGTTTCTTGTTGTAAGGTCAAACGACTTAGCGAGCTTGCGCGAAGGTGCGAGGTTAGCTCGGCTAAACACCAGATATGGTGCCGCTCTCGGTATTGGCGAAACAATTTCTTTAGTTTGTTTGATGTTGCCAATATGAAGTTAAGTTGTCATGGTGAAGTTTCATAATTACGCCTTAAGCGGCGCTTATCCAGTCCGCTGTGCTGATTTCAACGACTGCAATCAGGGTTGGTCCATCTGCAGTCCAACGAAACGGAGCACCCCGGTGGTTAGTCGGTGCAAGTGCTGCGGCGAAAAATGAGGCTGTCCGACAGAATGTTCAAGCCGTGACTAGTTTCGCCAGGAGGTTGTCCAGGCGCGTTGAAGCGCCGCGTGAGGCTTCGAGAACCTCTTCGTGTCCACCCATGGGATTGTCGTCCCAGACGTTAGTGATGACTGAGATTGCAGCCGCGATGGTGTTCGTGTTCTGCGCCGTCAGCAATTCGGGAACGGTGGACATGCCGACGGCATCAGCTTTGAGGCGGCGCAGCATCTCGATTTCGGCAAGTGTTTCGTAGCTCGGTCCGAGGAGGGCTGCATAAACACCTTGCTGCAAAGGACGCTTGCTCTCGGCTTCCAGCTCTTTGCCAGTGGCGAGGATTTGTTTCGTCAAAGCGTTTTCGCAAGGTTGAGGAGCTCGGGTGATTTCCTCTAGAAGTCCGTCTTTTGTGTGGCTCAGGTGATCGCGATAGCCGGTTACGACCATGAGGTCGCCGATGCTGAATCCAGTGTTTAAGCCGCCTGCGGCATTAGTTAGGACCAGTTTGGGAACGCCCCAGGTGGTGACGACTTGCGTTGGTAAAGTGACTACGGACCAGTCATGACCTTCATAGAGATGAAACCGTCCACGGAAAACTGCCACCACTGGTGATTCCTTTTGGGAATCAAGCTGACCGATAGTCAGTGAGCCCGTGTGTCCTTCGACACTCGGTCCGATGCCGAAAACCTCTTTGTACATGTAAGTGCGCGAGTTGTGGAGTTGGTCCATGACCGCGACTCCGGAACCGAGTACTACGGCGAAATCGGGTCGAGGAGACGATTTTGAAAGAAACTCTACGATCGACTCGACTGGTTTAACCAGAGTATCTTTCATTGACTATTCTCCTTTTAAGTATTTGAAAGTGTCTTTGTCCAATGGCTCGCCATGAGGGATGACGATGCCGAAGACCTTAAGTCCGATGTGGGCTGCCACCAGCATTGCCGGCACCAGATTGTAGCAATAGAAATCGCCGCCCATATCGTGAATTGCTTTGAGCTGTTCTTCTGTCGGGACGACCCCCTCTTTGAGCCCGACTGCTACACCCAGTGGAAGATTGCCGAGCGGATTGCTCATCGGCAATGTTTTCTTTGGATCGAGCGTGTCTATGATTTTGACGTAAATGTCGTTGATCACTGGAAACCTGGGCCCGCCCTTGTAGTTAGGTCCAATCAATGGATTATCGCCAGTTAAATTGAGATGATCGGTCACCACATGCGGTACTGGTTTCGACAAGCCAAAACCGTGGTCGACGATGACTAGCATTTTGCTGTCGGCACTGCTTCTAATCAGGTCAATGGTTTCCTGACCGAATTTTTTCTGTTGAGTGAAACCGGGTACGCTCGACGAGAAATCGATTCGGGTAGCGGTTTTCAATGAAGGCATAACGTTTCCTTTCCTGGTTTGGAGTCTATCACTTGAGTTGAGTAACTCGTTGGAAATCGGTTCTCGGTTGGTGTTCTATCAGATGCAGTTGTTTAAAACACTCCTGGAGCGCCGTCGTCCAACTAAGCTACTCTTTCTGATTGCTGAACAAATGATTTCCCTGGTCCTTTCCAATCGGCGTCGAGCCAGTGGGCAAGGCTAGCTGCGATGTCGGAGAAACCGTGTCTGATGCCGACATCGTGACCTCGAGTGTCCAGGCTTGGGCTGTATGCGATCAGCGGAACGAATTCGCGCGTGTGGTCTGTTCCTGGCGCGGTCGGGTCATTTCCGTGATCGGACGAGATAATCATCAGGTCGTCCTTGTTCATTGCCGACATGATCTTGCCCAGCCACTCGTCGATTTCGAGCAGAGCGCCAGCGTAACCTTTGACGTCGCGGCGGTGACCGTACAAAGAATCGGTGTCGACTAGATTAGTGAAAATCAAGCTGACATCATCGTTTGGACGTTGTTGACCGATCCGGCATTCTTGCATTGGATACTTGTTTTGAATCGCTGCAAGGGTGATTTCCAGTCCTTCTTTATTCGTCCCGGTGTGCTTCGCGTGACTGATGCCGTGTCCGACGAAGATGTCTTCGATTTTGCCGACGCCGAACACGCCTCGACCCTCATCGCTAAGAATGTCGAGGAAGGTTTTGCGCGGTGGTGGAACCGCGTAGTCTCTGCGGTCGCCTGAAATGCGTTTGTAAGCGCCGGGAGTGCCTGTGAAAGGGCGGCAGATCACTCGGCCGACTCGGTATGGTCCGTCCAGGATTTTGCGCGCGATTTCGCACCATTCGTATTGGGTGGAAAGTGGAACGGTATCTATGTGGCAGGCAATTTGAAAAACGCTGTCGCCGGAGGTGTAGACGATTGGCAGTCCGGTCTTTTGATGTTCTTCGCCGAGCTCTTCCAGCACTTTGGTTCCGGAGGCAGGCTTGTTACTGAGGACGCCTTTGACACCAGTTTGTCTGCAGTATTCATCGATCACTTCGGGAGGAAAACCGTTTGGAAACATTGGAAAGGCTTCTTCGCTGACTACGCCCATCATTTCCCAGTGTCCGGTTTGTGTATCCTTGCCGTTGGAAGCTTCTTCAAGCTTTCCAAAAATTCCTAGTTTGCTGTCGTTTGGTTGCACGCCCTTGATCGGGCAGATGCTGCCCAAGCCGAGTTTGCTCAAATGCGGCAAATTCAATCCGCCGACTTCTCGCGCTATGTTCGCTAGCGTATTGCAATCCGTTGAGTCGCCGAATGCCTCTGCGTCCGGCGATGCGCCGATTCCGCAGCCGTCGATTACGACCACTATGGCGCGTTTTTTGTTCTTGCCGTCTGACACGATTCCCCCTCCCCCTAAGCCAGGCGCTCAGGGACTTGTAGTTACGCCAAGTGCGATAGCCCTGAGTTTACCTCGTGAAACCGCAGGCGTCATGAAATTGCTAGATATGTTTTTCTATCTGCTAATTGTAAAGAGGTGATATCGCGAGCGTTTTTTTCGTAGTTTTATCACTGAATTGCTTATCAATTGACGGTTTAGGTTGTGTCCGCCAAATTGCTTTTGATAGCGTGATATCACAATTCTCGCTTCACTGTAATCCAGGCTTTTCAACAACCCAAACCAATCCATCGCGCGACTTCACGTCTTCGAGACTGAAACTTGAGCAGTTGGATGAAGCACGGGTTGGTTGATTGGTATGCTTTTGCCTCCGGCACGAGCTTCTGAAATAAAGCATTGAAGCGGTTTTGAGGCTCGCAAAGCCTGTTCATAACCGGCGCCTATCCATGGAGTCTCCTGCTTGAACGCGGTGTTCAAGTGGCCACTCTATGGGTGGACGCCAAAGAAAAGGAACCCATCATGAGAAAGTTCGCTATCGTTTTGTCGGCCCTTGTGGCTGCGCTTTTCGTCAGTAACGCTGCCAATGCGCAGAGTGTGGACATTCGCATCGGTAACGGCGGTTTCGGCATCGGCATCTACTCTGGTCATCGCGGTCATGGTGACTGGGGACGGGGCGGCTGGGATCGCGGTGGCTGGGACCGTCGTGGTCCGGTCTATCGTCATCCGTACCCGGTCTATCGCCAGCCCGCGCCGATCTACCGTGAC
>CAZRMH010000340.1:0-9090 GCA_964600935.1 uncultured Candidatus Obscuribacterales bacterium | reverse complement strand
TTCGACCGGAGCGTATCAGCTGGTTCGTATCGGTTAGCCTGAACTATTTTCGCAAGCACCAGGCTCGGTGGCAACCAATCTTAGCTAGCGGATAAATTCGGTGAACGAACGCAAAACAAAATGCCGGACTTGGCAGAGTGCGTAATGCAGTCCTCACCGAATCCGGCGTTCTGTAAGCCGTAGTTCCTGATAGAGCTCCACAATAAAACATTATCGCGTTTTAAAATATGTGTAATTACACACAGTTTCGCAAAAAAACGAGTGGTCGGCTGGATAGACACTATTCAACGGCCCTGTCGCTGACGGTACTGTATATGGTATCAATCTTCGCCGCCGATTTTTCTCGTTCAGAAATTGGATAACTTGTTTTCAATTTCCAAATCGCCTTTGGTGTCCCCCAATACACGTGGCGTTCTCGACGGTACCCGCTTATTACTTCGTACATAAACTCGTGCTCGAATCCGTGGAGCAGATTGTCCTTCCCGAAGACTGTTGGTTGCAGCGGTTTGATTTCCACATATCGGCTATACTTCTCATGCTCGGTCCTTTGTTTCTCGGCTGTCGCTTTAGCGTCCAAACCCAAATTGATCAGTTTAAATTCAAAAAAGACTTGATCGTCCGTGCGGTCGACGAAGTGCGCGAGAAGGAACTTATCATCAGGATTTTTCACGGCTTCTACAAAATTTCCTGGATAGTCGAACGACACATTTTTGTAACTGTAGCTGTCTATTCGATTTGCAAATTGTCGCTTCAATTCTCCTTTGCGAATGGTTTGAAAATGTTCGTAGACCAGCAAACCACCGCAGCTCACGAAGAACAGCAATCCGCCCCAGCCGGCTAACAAAATGCGCTTCTTTAATGCCTTTTTCTTCTTGGACAATTTGACGTTGCTGCCAGAAAAGATAATCGATTTCAACTCTGAAGAAATCGCGGGTTCTACACCACTGAGTGCATCTTTAAGTTCTTCAAAAGTTTGAAAACGGTCGTCGGGATCTTTCTGCAGTGTTTTAGAAACGATCCGTACAAGACGCGCCGGAACTGCCGAGCTGCTTTTGGAAAGCGAGATAGGCGCTTCGTTGATGTGCTTGTGCATCACCTCATAGGAATTATCGCCGATGAGCGGCAAACGCCCAGAAAGCACTTCATACATCACACAACCAAAACAGTAGATGTCCGTGCGAACATCCATGCTCGTGCCCATGCACTGCTCAGGTGCCATGTAGGCCGGTGTTCCCAATACCTCGCCAGTCATCGTCAGATTCTCGCGATTCGCGCCTTCTTCCGAAATAACCTTGGCCAGACCGAAATCGAGGATCTTAACATGTTCCGAGCCATCGTCGTTTTTCATCAAAACAATATTCGAAGGCTTCAAATCCCGATGGATAAGCCCCTTTTGATGTGCTGCAGAAACGCCATCGCAGACTTGCAAAAAAATGTTCAGGGCACGTTCCGGAGGAAGAGCCTTAGTTTCAGACAGGATTGCGGACAGCGTCTTTCCTGGCGCCCACTCCATTACGAGATACGGTTGCCCTTCAGAGAGCACACCGAAATCGTAGATCGAAGCCACATTCGAGTGAACGAGCGTGCTTATAGATTCAGCCTCGTATTGAAAGCGCCTGATTTTATCAGGCTTGTCGACGAACTCCGCGTGCAAAATTTTGATCGCGACAGCACGCCGCAAGCCGGATTGTTCCGCCTTATAAACAGTGGAGAAGCCGCCCATGCCCAGAATTTCGAGAATCTTGTACTTTTCGCCAATCACTTTACCGATAAACGGGTCACGTTTGATGACGGCGAGAAGGCTGTTATCATCAGGGCAGCGGTCCAATTCCGGACTGTATTTGAACTGACAAGTTGGGCAAATTTTGCCAATTATCAGCGAGCGAGGGTCCGCGTCCATAAAATTGCCTTTAGTGGTCTATGATTCTATTCCACGCTATCGGCAAATGCCTGCAGTCTCTTGCAGCGACGATGCATCTGTTCCAAGCATCTTGCGCAGCAAAATTGCACAACGATGACACCGCTTTGCTGCAGTCGCAGCTACTCCAGACAAAATCCGTATCCCTGTAGTTGAAAGAGAACTCAAGGTTTGCATCCTGTCGGCTCCTCAGCGACATCATTTGCAGTGCTGGGTACAATTCACCTATGAAGAACCAGTTCAGTCAAATTCTCAAATCATATTCAGCAGAATTGGCACAACTGAAACCGCCGTCGCTCGCCGACGGTGAAGGCGCGAAGCAGAAGAAGCGTCTGCGGACAACGTTTCTCGCCATAGTGGCGATCGCCGTTTTGATGATCGGCATCGGTCTAGCAACAGGGCACCGATTGGAACTAATCGGCATGGGCTCAATCGTGGTGGCTCTGCTGGCCTACCTCTACCAACTGCAGTCAAAGTTTCTCAGCCAGCACGAAGATTATGAGACGAAGTTGCATACGATGGCTTCGACGATTGAAGAAAGAAACCGCGAACTGAAACATCTCGTGATGATCGACCCGCTGACGGAGGTTATGAATCGTCGCGGATTTGAGCGCGTTTTGAAAACAGAGTCAGAACGCGCCCGTCGAAACAACACAAAGAATTTCGCGCTGCTGATCGACTGCGATGACTTCAAAGGGATTAATGAAAAATACGGACACTCGGTCGGAGATATTGTCCTACAAGAGCTATCCTCAAGACTCTCGAAAGCTGTCAGACCAACGGACCACGTCGCTCGCATCGGGGGTGACGAATTCATTGTTTTGCTCTCAGAACTAGAAACATCAACTGCACTTATGGTCGCTGAACGAGTGAGACTTTCTGTTGCCGAAACACCAATCAATCTGGCAAACGGCACGACGAAAATCACGACCAGCACTGGTGTAACCGAGCTTCCACGTGAGTTATTGTCGATTGAGGAAATTCTAGCTGCTGCCAATTCCGGATTGAAAAGCAGCAAAAAGGCTGGAAAAAACTCAGTTACATTTTCAAAACCAGATAATGAAACGACCGAGATGGCCTCGGTTTTAGAAAAACTCAGAAGTGGTGAAGCGCTTCGCACCTCATATCAACCAATCTCGCAACTGAGCAATCAACATATTGTCGGATACGAGATGCAATGTCGTGGTCCTGCAGGTGTATTCGAACAGCCTGACGCGTTTTACAAACTAGCTCGCGAACACAATTTGAGAACTGCAATCGATTTGCGATGCTTCAAGTTGTGTTTAGAGAACATGGGTAAACTTCCCGACGGAGCTGCGTGCCATATCAAAGTGTTTGCATCAACACTTGTGGACATCCCACTCGACAATTTTGACGATTTGATCAAAACGGACGGACGCGAATTGTGCTTAGCAATTAGCGACACAGATTTTATCGCAGAACCGGCAAAGTTGAAAAACCACATCGAGGGGCTAAAGAAGCTTGGTGTGCGAATTGTCTTGGATCGTATCGGGTACGGATTCAGCTCGCTTGAAAGCTTGCTTCTCTTCGGTCCACAGTATGTCAGACTGGAAAAAGCTGTTGTGAAAAAATGCAGAGAAGACGAGATGTACCGAGAATTCGTCAGCAAACTGGTCGGAGTTGTTTCGCGACTCGACTGCAAAGTGATTGCCGATGGCATCGAGTCGCGAGAAGACTTGCAAGTGATGACGGACTGCAGTGTCGATTGCGGTCAGGGACCGTTCTGGGGAATGCCTGTCACTGAGTGAGTCATCGAGTTTGACAGTTTCACTGGAATCGAACCGCGAGTTTAACGGTTCTCAAACTAGGCCAAAATCCAGGCAAACTTGCAAGTCTTCATTAACGACTTAACTCGCGACAGCCATCGCATTTGGGAAAGTCACAACATCACGGTCCCAGAGCGCGACTTCGATTTCATAGCCGGTCGGATCGATGACGTACCACGAAGATGAGGTCGGATAGCGCACTTCGCCACCGTATTCAATTCGCAGTCTTTCGTTTTTGATAGTCTTCTCCCATTTGTCGCGATCGGTTATTCGTAGGCCAAAGTGATTTATGGTGTGTGGAGTGTGCCCGGAAGCCACTTTTTCGGGACGCTCCAAGTTCGGATACTCGTAAATGCAAAGCATTGCATCACCGCCCTTCAGAATTCCCCACTTCATAGCACCGCGCGTTCCAAATTCAACGAGTTCGAAACCAAATACGCGTTTATACCAATCTCTAGTTTCATCAAGGTCCCTAACGCTCATGTTTAAATGATCAAGATGCTTAACGTTCATGATACTTACCTCCAGTAAAAAAATGACTCTATATATGGTGCTGCTATCAGGGTCCACGGCGCACACTAACCGCTTGCGGCTAACTTATCCTGCCTGCCAGCTAGTTTTGCGGGCTAAGCGGACTGCTTCAGCTGGTCGCTAGATTGAGTTTCTCCATCCGACGACTCCTTCACTTTGGCAAGCGCCTTTTCATATCTTGTGGCGTGGTACCGTTCGACGAGCCCAAGCGCCTTGAACCGTTTTGCAGCTGCCAAAAAGATTTCAGCATGCTCAGCAGATTCTTGACCTTGTTCTTTGAACTCAGCGACGGCATCGAGCCGACCTTCAGCTCGGGCGGTCTCCTCGAACTGCGGGTACATCTGGTTTGTTTCGTAGAGCTCGCCTTCAATCGCGATTTCCAGAAGCTTCTCAACAGTCAGGTCAGCAGGCGGATACATCAGCTCGAGGTGAGCAAACGCGTGTCCGGTTTCTTGATGGGCGGTCTCTTCGAACAACTTGGCGATCTCCTCGTTTCCGAGTTGCCGAGCGATTTTTGCAAAAAACAAATACTTTCTATTGGCCATCGATTCGCCAGCAAAAGCTGAATGCAAATTTTCTTCGGTTTTCGTTCCTGGAATGTGACTCATGATGTGTTCCTCCGTCGAAGTCGATTTAACTTCGTTGTTTGTGTGATGTGATTGTGCGGATGTGTCTATCTGTCAGAGCGGTCGCTCTGCGGTAGATCAGTTAATGGCGCGTTCGTATATAGAAATCCGAACAGGATTTACTTAAGACCGTCCGACTCAATCCAAGATTGAATCGAAATTTATGATGCCCTCAGCCAGAGAAGTTCAAATGAACTCCCAAGCATTGTGCGATAGTTTGTTTAACTAGGAACTCTCGTCGTTCAGATCGCCGTAGAATGTGACAGTGTAGCTGTGCACTTTGTACTTCTCTCCGAGCGCTTTTTCGATGTTCGGAAGCATCTCTTGCGGAATGTCTATTATCTTTCCGGAATTGACGTCCACGAAGTGATGGTGCTCAGAAGTGTTGGCATCATATCTGGTGCGTCCCGGTTCTGTGAGTACCTCACGGATCACTCCCGCTTCGACAAGCGCATTGAGCGTGTTATAAACGGTAGCTCTCGAAAGAGCCATCGGCAGCTTCTCAGCGACCGCTGCCAAAATCTCATCGGCCGTCGGATGATCGTGTGTTTGCATTAGATAATCCGTAATCACCAGCCGCTGAGAGGTAAGTTTTACCCCTTTTTTGATTAGCAGCTCTTTTGCCGAGAAAGACATTGACCTTTTGCTCCAGTGAACTCCGTCTGTATTTAGACTAAATCTAAACTGAGTATTTGTCAACCCTTATACGCAAACAATCGATTCTCGGAGAGACACATCGTAAAGATTCTGAATATTTCAGCGTTTCGGTATAAGGTAACCGCTCGAGCGACGCTCGTACACGGCCGAACAGGGCGGTTCAAAGCCCTTGACTAGAAAACCTTATATAGGTTGAGTCTTGGGAGATTTAAAATCTAAACCGATATCGGTTTAGAGTTCTCGGAAACCTTCGCGAAAGCTGAAAAACCTTTCCTGACTTAAAATAGAAGACTTCATTGAAGCCGGTACCAATCGATACCGGGGAAACCCGTTTGGCCCCTTTACGAATCCGAGGTTTCCAAATCCAATGATTCTTAGAATCTTAGTCCTCTTGCTAGTACTATCTGCGGTGCCTTCGGCTTATGCGGCAGATATCGACAATCAAGCTCTGGCGAATATTGAATTTGCAAAAGGGAAAAAAGCGTACGAGGCGAAAAAGTATAAATTAGCGCAGCCAATACTCGCCAAGGCTGCGGCTCTCGGCTCCCGAGATGCGACAATTCAATATTATTTGGCATTGGCCGCATTGCAAAATGCCGACTACGAAACTTTCAAACGAGCACTGGCGCGCATCATTGTATTCAGACATCCCAAACGCGGAATTGGTTGGGAAGCAAAAACCTTGCTCTTACGGTATTTTCCAAACTGCGAGCCATTTCCATGCATTACCGGTCCTGGAAATCTGGCTAGATTTGTTCGAAAAGATTTGCCTGCGAAAATCTACATCACACCCGGATTGATGCTTCCCGTTGCCTATCGGGGGCGGGAAGGCTTGCGACCGGACGAAATGATGTCACTGCTGAAGTTGTTTCAACAGGGCACTCCGTTTTACCAGAGCTTGGAGCGCGATCCAGGTTACTGCCAATCGTTAGCGTCATCGGTCGCCGCTGGATTGCAGCAGTGGGAGTGGGCGCGACAAGAAAAGATATTGGACTACCAAATCGTTAGTTCACCGTTAAACGCAGATGTGGTGGTAATGTGGTGCCCTAAATTGGAACGAGATCACGCAGCATTCACCCAGTCGATGAGTTCATCGCACTTCGGGAAGAAGGTCGTGATGCAGATCGCAACGATTCCTCGCAATAATGACTACAACTTTCTGCAGTGGACGAGCGCGCACGAATTCGGACATTGTTGGGGTATGAGTTGGCACAGCACGAATCCTAAAGACTTGATGTCTGATAGGGCGAATTCGGTAAAACCGCATGGATATATAGGTGACAACGATAAACTTACACTTCGCGCGCTTTATGACATAGCCCCTACGGTGCGAAGGTAGCGCACCGCTGGTAGTGATTCGATAAGAGATTTTTTCGCGCTTCCTGGCGCAACGACTATGGCACAGCTTAGTGAACACGAATCGTTTATTGGAGCAGTCTGGTGAACGCGTTGATTAAACGAGCGAATGACTCGAAACAAGCCACGCACTGTTTAATATCAACGTGAGTCTAGTGCACGCGATCAAGCAGTATCAGAATTGCAACCGATTAATCTGAATTGTTGTTCGCCGTATATCCGATTTATTTGCAGGCGATAAGGACTTTATTGCAGCCCTTTTCCTTAGCCATCATCAGAGCTTCGCAGGACGCTTCCAGCAACTCTTGTGGTTTACTTCCATGCATTGGATAGTTCGCCACCGCTAATGTGCAAGTCACTTTAACGAGTTCACCGGTTTTCGGATCTTTGATTTCCAGCATCGAAACTCTACGTCGCACACGTTCTGCAACAACAGCGGCGCCATCGGCGTCAGTTTCATGCAGCACTGCGACTAATTCTTCGCCGCCCCATCGGGCAGGCATATCGATTTCGCGAACAGAGCTGCGAAGGATTTTGCTCACTTCAATGAGCACCGTATCGCCAACCTCGTGTCCGTGTTTCAAATTGATATCCCTTAGATGATCAATGTCGATAATCATCAAGGATAGTGAATAGCCCAGCCTCAGTGCACGTTTCAGCGAGTGAGTCAGGTGCTCCTTAAATATATGTCTGTTCGGTAATGCCGTGAGAACGTCCGTTCCCATCAGCTCCTGCAGCCGTGCTTCACAGTTAGCCAGTTGGTGGCGCAAACGGTCAATCTCTCTCTCTTTTTCCTTGACGGAACGTTCGAGTTGCACATTATGGCCTTGCAACTTGCGTAGTTGACTCTCGGCCTGTCTGTGACGAGACTGTCCGTGGATCGACTGCCACATTTGTGTCAAATGGGCCTTCATGGTTTCCCCCTTTGCCGCTCTGCTCTATAGATGGACCAGTAAGCCAATCGCTTTTAATAGAAACAATCTCTCAGGAGAGAGTGGCAATTCCTTCGTATCTGAATTTCAGCATTAGGTCGTTTGGTCTGCCGCGTGATCAACTGTCATTTCATTTATGATCAGAAGACGCGAGTATATTAACCCGAATTAGTATTTAATACTAGTATTAAGTGGGAAAACCCGCAAAATTTAGTTAATTGCGACACGAGAAAGCTCCTTTCCTGTGCGCCTGCTAACAAAGATTAGACTGTATTTACGTTTGGGTGATCCGACTGTAAATACGACCTTTCCGCTTCCGGATTTTCCTGGAGAGATGGTGGGATTCTTCGCACCACCACCCAATCCGGCATACGTTTGGATATACGTTTGATCGTGATCGCTTTTGACAAAAACATCAAAAAAGTTGAAATTCAATTTGGTGTTGTTTACCACATCGAGATCTACAGTCAGAACTCTAGCGGAACTGTCATTCCATGACGTTTTTGCAAAACGAAAATCTTTGACCTTCAATTCCAATCCTTCCAGCTGTGGAATCGGTTTTGCAGAAGGCAACAGTTCTTTGTCAAAACCAGGCAGAGAGATGGGCTCCGCGGTCACCAGTTTCAACGTATCACCGCCAGTTATCGAATTGATTTTTCCTTTTCGACGAATCGCGGCATATTGGCCGATAGTACCACCGATGGCGGCACCCACCCCGACACTTATGCCGTGAGTGGCAATCGCAGTGCCTATGCCTCCGAGCTGAATGGAGAGCAGCGCGCCTCCGAGAGCCCCGTAGCTAACGAAACCGACATCTTTCGCGATCAGCTTGCTGACGGCAGTAAGCTTGTTATCTTTGGTCGAAACTTTAGCATTGAAATCTAATTCGTAATCACCGTCCGGGCTTACCAGTTTGTCGAATTGCACTTCGACCCAACCGTTGCGCAAAGTTCGCTGACGTCCGACCGCTTGAGTGACCAATCCCCGCATATACCAGCCACCTGGTATCAAAACTCGATCACCATCCATGATGTCTTTAGCGACACGGACTCGAACCTCATCGCCTTTCTGACTGAACTCAGAATTGAGAAAAGTGCCATCGGGTACGACTAACTCAACCTTTGTATCGGCTGGGATGGACTGGATGGAGCCACTGAGAAACGGCGATCGACCTTTAAATGTCGAAACTTGACCGCGCAGGAGCGGCATATCTTTTTGAAAGCCTGGAACGGAAAATGCGCCGCTCGTTCTGGTGCCACCGTTGGCGGTATTGCCCGTTTCCT
>CAZRMH010000339.1:0-9145 GCA_964600935.1 uncultured Candidatus Obscuribacterales bacterium | reverse complement strand
GCGGCTACTTTGCTCGAGTATTTAGGGATAGGAGGCGGTGGGAGTTGAACCCACGGAGCGGATGCCTGTCACCTCCATAGGTGCCAATCAGAATTGGAAGGCGAATTCTGATTGGCGGGGCTTTCTGAAACCGGGGTTTCAGAGGTCGACGGTCAAGCTATTGCCTTTCGCTTGAGCATCAACCATGAACGTCACTTCTTCGCTTCGTCCGCGGAGTCGGTCTCGGTTTCGTTGACGTTCAGGCCGACGGTGGCGCTGACGTTGGCGGTGCGGGTCTTGGTGCCGGTCTTGACCGTGGTGGTCAGGGCCGACGTCACGGAGACTTCGCGGTTGGCCTCGGTTCCGAGTTCCTGGACAGCCGTCTCGTCCGCGGTGGTGCGGCAGGCGGCGAGGCGGGCGGTGCGGAGGTCGGCGGCGTTCGGGGTGGTCTTGGTGGTCGTGCTCATGGGTAGTTCTCCTGGGTTCAGGTTACTTGTTTGCGAAACAACTTGAGCCTCTTTTTCCAAACCAAAATCGACGTGTCTGCTAAACGAATCCCGAGCCTGTGCCAGTTCAACAAACCTTTGTGGGGTTTGTGCTGCAATGGCTTTTACTCTGAATGGAGTGTGCTGGGTGTTTTAAGCGAAACTCGTAGAGAAGGTGTGGAAATTAAGGAACGTACTGAACGTATCGGCATCAAGCCGCCTAGAACAAGCGTTATAACGACTGATTGCACACACACGGTTTCGCGGAAACCCAACAAAATCCAGGTTCTCAAGAGGGCGCGAACCCCGACCGGTACATTAAACAGAGAAGTACTGATATAGCGCGCCTAGCGCAAGCTGCAATATCACAGCTGACGTTGCATGCGGCTAGCGCTAGAAAATCTCTCGGTCCAAACCCCTAAGAGTCCGTGAACGCAGTAGAAGCTAAATCGCCACTTCAACCTCAGAGTAGAACAAACCCGATTTTCCGCTAGCAGAGATTAACCGCCTCTGGTTTGAGTCGCCCGATTGCTGATTCATAGAGTTAAGGCGCTTATCTAATTCTCCAAGTCAGAAATTTCAGTCATCCTTCACCTCGTTTAGCCCTCTGAATTCAAATCAACGTTTTACCTTCTGAAGAGGAGGCTCGGCGAAAATCGCCCGCAACTGCTATGAAAAACGCCTTAAAATCGGCGCCAACTCGTCGCGCCAAATATTCTTTTTCGATGGTGAAACGCTGGTTTAGGATGCCTGACGGCACGCAGCTCGCCACCACCATTTACATGCCTCGCGCCCGACGCGTCGGCGAAAAATTCCCTGTACTGCTCGAACTGCTCCCGTATCGGAAAGATGACACATTCTTTCTGATGGACTACCCGACCTACTCGTACTTTGCCAAACGCGGCTTTATCACCGTGAAAGTCGACATTCGAGGGACGGGCGCATCGCAAGGTTCCACACCGTCTCGCGAATATTCGGACATCGAGCTCGACGACGCCGAAGAAATCATTCGACAACTAGCTGCCATGCCGGAGTCAAACGGGAACGTCGCCATGTGGGGCATCTCGTGGAGCGGATTCAATTCGATCCAGGTAGCGATGCGGCGACCACCCGCCCTCAAGGCGATCATCGCAATGCACTCGTCAGACGACTTGTATCACGACGATCTCCACTACTTCGACGGCGTGCTCCATCTCGACCCGTACCACCTGTTCATCAACCACGAACTCGGCCTGCCACGCACGCCGCGCTACGAGGTTGACGAACAATACTTCGCCAATCGTTTCGACCAGAAGCCCTGGTTGTTCACTTATCTCTCACAACAGGCAGATGGTGAATTTTGGCGTCGCAAGTCGCTGCGATTCCAAGGCTATGACAAAATCAACATCCCGGTTTACCTGATTGGCGGTCTCAATGACGGCTACCGAGACACCGTAATTCGGATGCTGGAGAATCTCTCCGGTCCTGTACGCGCGGAAATCGGTCCGTGGGGTCACTCGTCTCCTGACGATGGTACACCGGGTCCGAATTACGAATGGCAGGACGAAGCAATCGAATGGCTTGCGCCTTGGCTCGGAGTAACGTCCGCCAGAGCAGAAGCCAGGACACGCGGCTCGTCAAAAACCGCAAATAAACGTCGACTGATGACGTTCGTTCGCGACGGACACGAACCAGATCTCGACCAGACAACCTCGCCGGGACAATGGCGAGTGTTCGACTGGCCTGCAAAAGATGGTTCGAAACTCCAGCTCTTCCCCTCAGCTGGAGGCAAGCTTCTGAAACGCCCAGGCCGGAAAGCTCGCGACACCATGATCACCACCGCCAGCAGTGGCACTGCCGCCGGTTGGTGGTGGGGCGAAACCACTGCTGATATGCGGGAAGACGACAGCCACTGCCTGACTTACGACAGGCTGGTCGAAGCGCCGGTACAGATTGTCGGTCTGCCGGAAGTCCACCTGAAAGTTTCCAGTCATGCGAAACGGGCCCTCTGGTCTGTACGTCTGGAGGATGTCTCACCAACCGGCAAAGTCACATTGATCACCGGCTCGCTGGTAAACGGGGCTCATTTCGGTCAACCGTCCAACGAAGAGCGCTCCAAATCCGGAAGGACGCAGACATCTGATCCGCTCCAGGATCGCCTTGCTAATCGCGAATTAGTTGCCGATGCTCAATACGACGTTTACGTCAAACTTCACTTCACGACGTGGACGTTTCAAAAAGGGCACAAAATTCGGCTGGCGGTTTCCAACGCTCAGTTCCCGATGGCATGGCCATCTGCGGATCTGGCGTCGAGCACAGTCCACACCGGAGTTCGCCAAACCGCTCTGGTACTGCCCACAGTGCCCACCGGCAGCGGACTGAAACCCGTTTTGCCAAAAGTCGCTCGCAAAGCGACTTCGCCGCACGGAGAAGACCTGTACATCGAGGACGGCAATCCCGACAGTCGACGCGAAGTAATTCGCCAGGCCGACGGAACCGTCTCCTTCGTACTCGCAAACCGCTCGGCGTGGCGAATTGGGCGTCGCAAGTTCTTCGTCGATGGTTGCAATACCTGGACCACAAACGATAAGAAACCAGAAAATTCGAAGTACCTTGGTGTCATGAAACACGACATCAGTACTGCCTTACGTAAGCTTACGTTGAAAACAACGCTGCTCGTCGAATCGGACAGAAAGTACTTTCATGTCTCGGTCACGAGGGAGTTGAGTTCCAACGGAAAGCTCATTCGCAGGAAGATCTGGAAAGAAAATATTAAGCGAGTTATGCACTAACCGCTATCTCGTGGCGATGTTCACGAGACGTTTCACCAATGAAATGGGCTAGCATCCCGTTTCATTGGTCTTACCAACAAACCTACTATCTCAAATAGCAATGCCTACAAATCAGTAATCGGACAAATAAGTAACGGGAAATCAGGAAGTGATCAGGTTCGGCAGAGTGAACCAGAATACGCTGCCTCTGCCTTCCGCGCTCTCCACACCAATTTCGCCGCCGTGCTGTTCCACAATCGCCTTCGAAATCGCTAGCCCAAGCCCCGTTCCCCCCTTAATCTCCTCGCCTTCGGGCGCTTGTTTAAATCGGTCAAAAATAGTGCGCTGAAACTGTTCCGGAATACCACAACCACGATCTTGAACCCGAAACTCAACGACTCCATTTTCACTCGTCACAGTAACAGAAACAGTCTCACCTGAAGGCGAAAACTTGATGGCATTAGAGACCAGATTTACCAGAACCTGTACAAGCCGGTCGCCATCAGCATTTATATTCAGGTCAACCTTTTCGACTTCTACCGAAACGTTCTTCTCGTTTTTGAGAGCCATGCATGCGCTCTGCATTTGATCTATCATCGACCCGATACTTTGCTTTTGCAGCCTGAGATTGAGACTTCCTGACTCGAGTCGGTCGAGATCGAGCAAATCACAAATCAGTTTTACGAGCCGGTCGATACTGATACTCAAATCAGTTAGCCGGGCCTTGCCTGACGTGTTTAACTCGCCGTAGATCCCGTCGGATAGTAGCTCCAGATAGCTTTGCACCGACGTCAGAGGAGTCCTCAAATCGTGACTGACCATAGAGACAAAATCACGTTTTAAACGCTCGACCTCCTTGCGCGCGGTGATGTCGTGCGCCACACAGAAGAAGGTCTCATCAGCATCGGACCATGTAACAGACCAGAGAGTACTAACTATCGACCCATCTTTTCGAATCATTCCGTTCTCAAACGATCCGCTAGCATTCGCCGCTCGCGAGTCTTCAAGCGCTTTTACTGTAGCCTCGCGCTCCTCCCTTACGACAAATTGCAAATAATGCTGATCGATCAATTCTTCCGGAGCATATCCAAGAAGAGCTATACAAGCTCGACTTACTTGCTCCAATTTACCAGAACGAGTGATCGAGAAAATCATATCAGCCGAATATTCGACGACCGCCCGTTCCTTCATCGAAGCAATTGCCAGAGCGAAGGCCATTTCACGAAAAGTAGCATCGAGGTGAGTGAGCTCGTCATTGCCCTTTAGAGGTGGATTCAACGGTAATCCGCGCGCGAGACGAACCGTATTGTCCATGAGCAGCACCAGTCGACCGGTGACCCCTCTGGTTAGAAACAGAACCGAGCCAATGGCGATAACCGTATTCAATACCACTCCAACGAGCAAAAGCTGTTGAATCTTTTCGCGCTGCTCGGCTTGCACCTTAGGACTGCTGAGCTCCGCTTGTCGTTCTTCTTCAAGAATACTATCGAGCTGATCGCTCAATTTACCGAAGACAGTTTTAAGCTTGTCTCGCACCGCCAGAATTCCCTCCTGACGAAAAAGACGCTTCATCAACTTCATTTCAGCGGACGCTTCTGTTATCAACTTTTCAGCTTTTTCAAAGTGAGCACGAGCTTCCGGCTTATCTACCAACAGTTTCTGAAGCGCTCTATTCTCACTGGACAATTGCTCTTGCAAATCCTTTTTGCGTTGTTCGCGCGCGACTGGATCAGTCGTCAGCGAAAAACCTAGTGACGCAGACCCGCTATCCAACAACACTCTGTGAACGGAATTGACGTGCGAAATGATCCTGCGCGCAACAGACTCTCGCTGACGCTCTTTCTCTGCCTGATCAAGAAGCTGATTCAGAGCCATAATAAACGCGAACTCGAACAGAAGCGGCACCGCAACCAGAATCAGCATTTTTTGTGAAAGCTTCAATTGGTTAAACATGATACTCGCAAAACGACAACGGAAAGGTTCAATACGACCATCAGACGAGTCATTTACTATCTGCCCCGCCGCCATCTGTTTCGTTCAATTAATCCATTGAGCAGGCTTATAATGATCAGCGCTAATCAAATAGAGCCTGACTCCTCCTTTTCCCGAATCCCGAAAACGCCCTGATACAAGACTCGTCACGGGATTGTCACGCCTTCGCCACATTTGCCGATTAATCTTCTAGGCAAGCAAATTCACGCTGCCGGTTTGACTTTCCAAACCGTTTTCAACTTACTAATCGCCAAAAAAATCACAAGCCCGCTAAGCAATCCCTGCCCATATCAGGGTTCCGCTCTGCATGCTTGTTTGGAGGACGTTTCTATGACCACTCAACCACAGATGCAACCACGAGAGGCTTCTTATGAATCAACGAAGCCCTTTGAACAGGGACCTCTGAATGCAGCCGCCTGCGAGGCCTACGACCCAAAGTCTCGAGAAATTATCAAGCCTTATAGCTCAGGCTCGACAAATGAAAAGATGGCTGATGAAGATCTGGACAAGTTTTTCAAAGACAGTTTTCAAAACAATAGTGAATTATATTCAACTACAAAAACAGCTAATTCGTTGGCTGAAACGAATCACGGACACGGGATAAACACAGATAATCAATCACCCGGACAAGAGAAGCTAAACGAGCACCACGGACGCCACCATCACCAAGGCAACAGCGAAGCCCACGGCGACGACAGAAATCGCGATCGGACTGAAATACTAAAGGACCACGATAGCGACTGTCAAAGCGGCGACAACACAAATATGCAACCACCCGCAGACTCTCAGCAGGGTTGCGACCGCATAATCATCGAACCCGGAAAAGACTCACCAAGACCACCTCTAGGCGCTGGCGAATTTTTAGTAGTAATGATCAATGTGTCCTCGGAGCAAATGAGCAAAGCCGGCGATTTCATCAGTCGCTTGTTGGGCAGCGCCAATGGTTTCCACCTCGACGGTGTTCCCAACCCATCAGATTTCATCAGTAATTTACCTGGTGCCCATTTATTGCCAGGCTCTGGAGGAGTTAATAGCGGCGTTGATGCGTTCCTAGACAGTCTCCCAAGACCTGGACATGGTCTGCCTTCACTAGGCAATATCGGTCTGAACTTCGGTTTCAATAGCGGCGATAATCAAGACAACGACAGCTTCCTCGATGGACTGTTCCCCGGTGGATTGGACAACATGTTTGGTGGCGGACTGCTGCCGGGACTGAGTGGCGGAGGTGACGACGGACGCTCATCCGACCAGGATTCATGGTCCATAAGACAACGAAGCGGACGTGACTGCGGGCGTGGAGGCGGAAACCTCAGTGGTATTCCAGGGGGTGATTTGCTGAGCAGTCTCACGGGCCGTGTTAGTCTTCCAGGAATGGGCGGCAACGGCTTAAGCGACGCTTTGAATGCGCTTCCCGGCATTCCCGACCTCCCTAAACTCCCCGGAATGGACGGAAAAATTCCAATGCCTCACGAAGTAATCGAAGACGCGGTTACCAAACCAATAAAAACAATCAAAAATCTGTTCAAGAAAATCTTCTAAGCGCTTCGCGAAACCTTGGAACCACAAGAGCGCCTCTGACCAGGGGCTCTTCGTTTATCCGCCGGAAACCTAATCGATCGTCAGTTTATAACCGACGCCATAGACAGTTTCAATTACTGATTCTTTTCCTTCAACATCAACCTTCTTGCGCAAACGTTTTATCGAAGCCCGTACACCTTCAGGTCCGACACTGGAGTCTGACTTCCAGACACGATCCAAAAGATTCTCAGCGCTAAAAACTTGATTGGGATTGCGCATCAAGTGTTCCAAAAGGGCAAATTCACGAGGATGCAAGTTTAACTCTTCACCACCCCTGGTGACTTTGTGAGCTACCGGATCGAGAAATAAATCGCCCGCTTCCAGTGTCGATTTCTTTGAAGGAGCCGCTCTCCGGAGCAGGGCACGAAGCCGAGCAGAAAGTTCTTTCATATGAAACGGTTTAGTCAAATAATCATCAGCACCATTGTCTAAACCAGTTTCCTTCTCATCGATCGTGTCGCGTCCCGTGAGCATTAAAACCGGCGAAGTGCCGCCTTCGAAGCGAAACTTTCGCACAACTTCGATTCCGGTTTTCTCTGGCAATCCCCAGTCGATAACAACGGCATCGTAATGGTAATTGCAGAGTAACTCCTCAGCATCAGCGCCGTTATAAACAACTTCGATGGTATAGAGTTGAGCGCGCAAAAAATCGGCAATCATGTTTGCCAAAAGCGTGTCGTCGTCTACAACTAGAATCTTAGCCATACTCCCTTCTGCCTGGATACCTATCCGCCCTTTTTCCTTTATACGTTTTCAGAAGGCTTTTAAACCATCGGCAAATTAACTCGGCAGCCAAAACCTCTGACATAGCGTAGTAAAAATTTCGCTTAAAGCCGAGAGCCCAAAACGTCGCGACGCGATCGCGTTCACGGACGTGCTTTGAACACTCGACCTTATAAGAACCCGGGACGGCGCCATCGTATACGGTGGCATCGTCCCAGTTCTCGAGAAGCGAAAACTCCACTATTTACAGCTCAGGTCCGTCGACAAACCTGCCTGCGCGCCGCGACCAAAGGCTTTTGGTCTGCGCCAGTCGTTCGATCACTTTCGCCATACCCACGGTGATTCGCGCCATCGAGCCGAAATCACATTTGTCCGGTGTGTCATCCATGTGGTGCAGGTGCGGGAATCGGAAGTTAGAGGTGTCGGTCACCATCAGTGCCGGACAATCGAACTGCCAGAACGCCCAGTGGTCGGAACGAGCGATGTCAGAGAAGCGTTCCGGTGGAGCGGCGCCTTCCGAGGGAAATTGAACCAGCCTACGAAAGTTGCCGATCACCTCACGCACCCAGGATTTAGACTTGTAATTACCAACGAAACCAATGAAGTTACCACGGTCGGGATAGAACAAGTTGAACGGAAACGGATATTTTTGAGAGTCAGGTTCGCTCGAAAAGTAGCCCAGCATCTCGAGAGAGATCATTCCGACGATACGGTCACCGCGATCGTAGCTTTGCTTAGCATGGTGATAACTCCCCATGTTTCGCCAGTCGTCACCGTGATATTCCTCGTTTGGAAAAGCGACAAACCGCACGGTGCGGTCCAGGGGATGGTCTTTCAAGATCGACGCAATTTCGATTAGCGCAGCCACACCTGAGGCATTATCGTCGGCTCCTGGAGAGTCGATGACAGTGTCGTAGTGAGCGCCAATCACAATGATTTCTTTGGGACGACGTCGTCCAGTGATCTCGACAACAACGTTCTGCTGAGTCACTCCGTCAAACTGGAAAGGTTCCATCGTCACAGCAAATCCGCGACGGATGAATTGGACCAAAATGTATTGTGCAGCACGCCGCAGACTGTCGGCGGAATGGGCATGTCGAATGCCAATTCCGACAGCCAGCGCGTCGACGTGTTGCCGAAGTTGAGCCGCCACCTCTTGTTCGTAGGGTGTCAACTGGGACAGCGTGCCTTTGAAGCTTCGACCCGGCATGCTCACATAACGAGCGAACAGCGGGTAGAAGAGGCATCGCAGTAGTGAACGTTTAAACGTTTTCAATGTCCACATAGGATTCACTCCCTTGTTATTCTTATGCATTCAATAAGGGCGTGAAGGTTGAGCGCGCATCACAGCTAGGTTTCAGACCATCAGTGGTCCAGGGGCGAAACTACGTTCGTACGGAACAACTCCAGCGACGGAGAGTTTCGTACTGGCGCTATTCCGCCGCCTGGAAATTTCATCAGCGTGTAAAAACCCTGTGCATCTCGAACTCGAACGCTCGCGCATCTGCTCGGACCGAAGCAGCAATAGCGACTGACAAATCAACGCGTGGCCAATGGAAGAGTTACTCCGTCCTGCCCTACGCACTGAACCCATGCTCCGCAAAGAGCGCCTCCACTTCACTGACAGCGAACTGACCG
>CAZRMH010000338.1:0-9147 GCA_964600935.1 uncultured Candidatus Obscuribacterales bacterium | reverse complement strand
ATTCTTCTCCAGAAGAGCATATTCGACAAATCCGGAAAGTAGACACCATTTTTGCAATCGGTGAGACGGATCCGCTGTTCGACAGCAATCGCCTTCTTTCCGAAGCGCTCTCAGCTAGAGATGTTCCGCATGCATTCCGTGTCTGGGATGGCTTCGCTCACGACTGGCCCTACTGGCACGAGATGGTATTACACTACATCGGTGGTGACGGAACTAGATAGTTTTGCCTCAGCGATGTTGACGAAACAAACTAATTTCTGAGTTCTAAGCATTTTTTTTTTTAGTCGATATATAGTTCAATCCCACGTCGTTTAGCTTCAAATCCGTGAAGTCTTTCGGACTGATTCTATTTTTCATTTTAGTTATATGTGGTGCCGTATCTGGTGCTGCTAATCAGTCGGCGTTGGCATCGAATTCTAAAAGTGTTCAAAGGGCTAAAACGGAATCTGACTTTATTTCTGCTTGTGACTGCGTGAAAAACAAAAACTACGCGGATGCTCATGCAAAGCTGAAAGTCCTTGCTGACAAGAATCACGCTAAATCGATGACACTCGTTGGCATGCTTTATGAACGAGGTCTCGGTGTCGAGAAGAACGTTGATAAGGCTGCCGAATTTTATGCAAAGGCTGCCGCGAAAGGCTTACCGGAGGCGGAGTCTTGCATGGGACACCTGCTGCTTAAATCGGAAGCGAAGGTTGAAAAACAAACCAAGTCGGCTGAGTTTTGGATTGAGAAAGCCGCTAAGCATGGCGTTGCCGATGCTCAAGCTACGCTTGGGAAGTGGTACTACGAAGGCAATCATCTACCGATTAGAAATTCTGAAGCGGTGCGCTGGCTCAGGCAGGCTGCCGACCAGGGGCACGTTGAAGCGCAGCAGCTCCTGGATAAAGTACCTGGCGTTAAGGCTGCTGATGACCGCTTTCATCAAGCAGGTGCGCAATATAAAACCAACATGGATAACTTGGAACGGTCCTGGCAAGGCTACGCCGACATAGTTAAATCCGTTGATTCGGCGGCTGCTGCTGGGCGGATCGGCAACAATTAGTTTAAGCAGTTGGCGAAAATGGAATGCCCCGGGGAGCATGATACTAGATACGGTGCAAAATCTTTAGTGCACCGCCTAAATGCTGATCTACGAATCGGTCAGAATGAATTGCTGACCTACTCGATTTTGTAGGTTTTCACGCCTCTGGAAACTTTTACGGCTTTGACCTTTTCGGGTTTTTCGACAATTTCGACTTTTCCGGGTTTTGTCGGTTTGTCTAATTCCGCGGTTTCTTTTACATAAGCTAATCTCTTGCCAATATCCTGCTCAGCAAGCTGATTGAGTATATTATCCTTGAACGGAACGACGAGGTTGATGTCGAATTCAGCTTCGACAGTCACTTCTGACGCTTGGCTGTGCTTATCGAAGGAAATAGTCCAGCTTCCTTGGAACTTCGAGAGGTGCTGCCCCTCAATCAGACCAAACTTGAGTTTGTCGAACGGTTGTTCAACTTCTTCGTAAACAAGCCGAGATGTTCCAACCACTGGCAACCCGGTGAAACTCTCTTCAATAATGGTTTTTTCTTCGGTTTGAGAGACTATTTTTCTGCGGTGCGGCTGCGACTCGCGGTAGCTAAGAATGGCTTTCCAAACAGTTTCCGGACCGGCCTGCACTTTTATTGTTTTTTTCATTGAAACTCGGATTTGTATGCTGAATCACTAACCTTACCAGATTCCGCGACTTTCGACCTGGAATCTCGCCAAAAACGCCGTGACAGAATTGAGAGCTGTGGTCGTAATTGGGCGATTTTTTAAGTTTGGTGTTAATTTTGGGACTTACTATTCTGCTGCTTTCTTCGTTTTAGTAGTCGTTTCGACGAGAATCGAGCTGCCGACTGGGCGTCAGCATGATTGCCGCTAGACCCCATGTTTCAGCCCTGTTCGAGAAAAGTTGGACCCCCCTGCTTATCCGCCGGAAGTAGCTCCGATATGGCTGGTCGCTTATAGTAGTCTTGCTTTTGTTACAGTAGAAGATATTAAGCCCAAGATTCCACGAATTTGTCACGAGTGCTCAGGTACTATTGTTGACAACCAACTCTTCTGATGTAATAAGGGCTAGCGATGAACACAGTGTCAGGGTCTGTATCGATGAACACCTCAATGGCGAAGGGCGAGTTTTACAAACCAGAAGTGGTTCTCGACAATGTCGCCCGGTCGACACCGACAGAAGACGGCGTTATCGTAATCACGACCCGCGACGTCACTGGTCGAATTGGAATTCTTAACAACAACACCATCATAGGCGGTGTAGTCGATGGCACTGGTGAAACCGCAATAGCCGCCGTATGCAAGCTTTTGCTTCTGCCGTACGGCTCTTATACGTTCCGACGCGCGACTCCTGTGGACAAAATCCACCTCGGACAAGATTTGAACCTGAAGTTCGATGAAGCTAAACGCTTCCTGCAAGGACCGTCGTCGATTGGTCTGGCTAGCCCGGCGGAGCACGTTCTCAGCAATATTCGACCTAAACCGACTGTTGACGGGCTGGCGTGGGAATCGACCAATCTCCGCGCGACTTTCGAAACGACTTCAGAGTCAGGCGAGCAGGTTGTCGAACCCGAGCCGTACGCCTCCACTCCAGCAGACAGCGGCGTATACATGCATGATTGCAACGCATTGCTCGATGCCATCGTTGAAAAACGCAAAGAAGAGATGTTCGTTACCGACCAACCGCGGCGGACCGCGACGGATCTGCCGCTGCTTGCCGGACCTCTCCCCTCCCGAAAGCGAGAGAAAAATACTCTCGGTATCGTCGTTCTGGCAGTCGCTGTCAGTCTGGTCTTGGGCTTAGCCGGTTACTCGTCTTTGAAACCATCACATCACCAGGCTATCGCCGAGCAAGCTGCACCATACATCGCCGCTGCTGAGCAAGCATCGACCGATGCGCAGCAGACTTCCGCTGTAGGAGTGGTTGCCAATGGGGCAAATCCACCAGTAGAAGAAACGCCGCAGACGGGTTCCGCGCCATACAGCTTCCCTAGTTCCTCGCAGCAAACCAGTCCGCCTCCAAATCCCGCTCCTCCTGCGGCGCCGGAAGCTCAGGCGAAGGCGGAGGCTCCCGAGCCTGGCGCACCAGCCCTAATTCCGGCAACGGCCTCCGTCCCAATTGCTCATGCAGTTTCGAATCCGCATGGGAATCAAGAAGTTTTGCGTTGTTCTGATCTGGTTCGAGCCAATCCTGGTGATCCTAAAGCTAGAACATCTCTGGCCTACGCATATTTGCAAATTGGTGATGCGAACAATTCCATCAAGCAGTTCTACTCCGCCATGAAGATGACCCGAGTCGAGACCAATGACATTCTTCAGTATGCCGATAATATGGTCGTATTTTGCGGCAGAGGTGCTGCAAAACAGTTTCTCTCCGATGTTCTGCGCAGCGATCCGGGGCAGTCAGCTGTTCGCGAGAGATTGAATACACTCTGATATTGTGGTTTCGCCGACGCACCACATGCAGTATCAGGCACCACGATCAATTCGCTAGTTCTAGTGCGCCGTTTCAACACGTCGATCGTGAACATTCCATGTCAGTCCGAGTAGAAATGTGGATAGAATGCCGGCTCCGATGATAACGCTAAATCCCGCGTTCCATCCCCAGTTTTGCACCGTATATCCGATGCCGACTTCGGCGAGTGTGGCACCGAGATAGCCGAAGAGACCAGTCAGTCCGGCTGCGGTGCCGACCGCCTTTTTCGGCACCAGATCGAGCGCGGCAACGCCAATCAGCATGACTGGACCATAAATGAGAAAACCGATTGCGAATAATGCCACGGAATCCACCATGTAATTTCCTCGCGGATTTAGCCAATAGACCAAAATTGCAATTGCCACCAAGCTCATCGAAATTACCATGATAGGCGATCGACGTCCGTGGAAAATTTTGTCGCTTGCCCATCCGGAAAAGAGCATTCCGGGAATGCCCGCAAGCTCATACACACTTGATTGCCATGCCGATTGAGTGATGTCGTATCCTTTGACTTCGGTGAGATATGTTGGTGCCCAGTTCAAAACACCATAACGTACGATGTAGACAAGAACGTTAGCCGCTGCAAATATCCAGAGAATCTTGTTGTTTAAGACGTGCTTGAAAAGAATCTCCGAGCCGGAAAGTTCTCTTTCTCTATCCTCTACAGATGTTGATGGATAGTCGTTCTTGTACTCCTCAATGGCAGGCAATCCCACAGATTGCGGAGTGTCTCTTAGAAAGATCAACACTCCGAATCCGATGACGACGGACAATATGGCAGGTATATAAAATGCGCTTTTCCAGGTTCCGAAAATCAGGATCGAGTAACTCGCGATCAACGGAGCGAGCATGCCACCAACGTTGTGAGCGAGATTCCAGACCGCCATCTTCGTGCCGCGTTCTCGGTCGGAAAACCAGTGCACCATTGTTCTTCCGCATGGTGGCCAGCCCATGCCCTGGAACCATCCGTTTAAAGACCAGAAAATTACCATAAATAGAAGGCTCGGCAGAAAACCAAAAATCAGGTTGGTTAGCCCAGAGAGAATTAGTCCGGCAGCTAGAAAATATCTCGGATTTGATCGATCCGACAAATTGCCCATCAAGAATTTGCTAAGTCCGTAAGCGATTGTCAGTGCCGCGGCAAGCAAGCCGACGTCACCTTTGCTCAGTCCGAGATCGCTAATCAGATAAGGTTTTGCTACATTTATGTTGCTTCTGACCAGGTAGTAGCCGGAGTAGCCCACAAAAATCGTGGTCAGCATCTGAAGCCGATAACGCTTGTATTCTGCGTCTACCTGCTCACTGGGCAGGCGTTCAATATGTGGTGCCGGCTTGAAGATCTGTAGAATGGATTGAGACATACTCGCCTGTCTGCATTTTGTGTGCGTCCATTTTACGATCTAATTCTTCAAGTTATCGGTTATGACAACTGCATTATCACTAAAGCAGTTTTCGTGGATTAAACGTCTTATCCAATTTGAGAATGGATTTTCCATCACTGCTGTTCAATTTGAAAATCAGTCGATCAACGAGAAAACCTTCTGGTGCGATGGCATACGGTCCAGACAGGGGATACCCGAATAAGTAAACGAGGTAAACATTGAGCGTAATTGTCGTTGCAATGATGACGGTCATTAGAATCTGTGCGGTCAGGCTGGGCAAACCTAAAAAATACGAGAATGCGATAGTCAGCGCCGCGCCGATAATCAGCACTGCCCAGATCTCAGGCGCCGTGCCATGTTGGCTGGCAATCAATCGTGCGCGCCTGTTGTCGCCGAGGTCAGACAATTTTCCCAGGCACATCGATCTGATGTCATTCTCTGCGTCGCTGTTCGGCTTAAATTCGATAACATCTTTCCACAAATTGTTGACGCATACAATCGCGTCTCTGCTGATTTTGCCTTCCTTCATGGCTGACCATTCTTCGTCGAGTACCACATCCACATAGCGAACGCAAAGCGATTGCAAATGTATCCGTTCCTTCTCCGGTAAGCCGCGCGCAAGGATGTACGTGTCACCGACAGCGTTAGCTTCCTGGTCGATGGTCACTCGCAGATCAGCCATGGATGTCATCGCGTCAACGACGATTAGTCCCAACAGAACAGCGTAGAAAGTACCGACTACCTGAAAGCTATTGCCTGCGACTTCGTTGAATGAACCTAGTTTTTCCAGTCCGACTCGATTTCTGACGAGCAGCATTCCGGTTACCGCGAGTGCCGAAACGATCAAGACAACTACGACGCCGATTATATATGTATTCATCTAATACCTACTATTCAAGCCGATTCTTACAAGTTCCGCTGTCTAATGACATGGCGAAATAGATGCCAGCATTTAGTGACCTTTGAAAACAAAAATTGCAATAATTGCAAAAACGAGAAGGAGCACGCTGACGATAGCGGCCATGCGCAGCAGTTTCTTCTTTCGTTTGGCTGAGAGAACCGCATTGATTTGCAACTGTTCTCGTCGTGGAAAAACTGCCAGGCGTTCGTTTAGCTTAGCCACTGATTCGAAGCGCTCCTTCGGATCTTTTTCCAAACATTTTTCGACTACTTCTTCTAAATCCTTCGGGCGCGCTTCCTCAAAATTCAGTCTGGAAATTCTCGGAGGCAGTTTTAAGGCGTGTGAGTTCTTGATATCGCGGGCGGTGCCTTCTTGAAACGGTGGTCGGCCGGCTAAAAGAGCAAAACCGACACAGCCGATCGAGTACACTTCGGAACGCTCGTCGTAAGCCATGTTGCGAGCCTCTTCCGAGGACATGTAGAGCGCGTCGCGCGCTTCGAGCAAATCTTCTTTTTCCTTGATTTTCGGCATGCCGAAATCTGTAATTAGAATACTCGGTTCCGAGTTCATATCATCAAGGAAAATTATGTTTCCTGGTTTTACGTTTCTGTGCAGCAAGCTTTCTTTCTGAGCATAAAGCAGGACTTCGCAGAGACTGATCAAAATTTTGACGGTGACGTCGTAACTTGGCGTTCCATGAATCGCGAGGTACTGCTCCAGGTTGAAGCCGTCTTTATACTCGGTCACTATATATGGTGTCTTGTTGTTATGAATTCCATGTTCAAGTATTCTGGCAATATTTGTGTGAGTCAGTTGCTTGTTTTTCCGAACATCCTGATCAAACGCGGCAAAACTATCAGGCTTAATCGTTTTAAAACACTTAACGACAACCTTTTTTCCGAACTGTCTGTCTCTTGCCAGAATAGCATCGGCTCTTGCGCCCTGACCGAGAACTGCAATCGGAGCGTATTTCTCGATAGGAAAGCTGTCTTCGGCAATGCCGATTGTCGATAAATCCAACGACACTTCATCAGTCTGACTATTCGGTTTTAAAACGGTTGGAACGTTTTTTGAGTTTGGTTTCTGGCAAGCACACATGAATGGACGAGCGCCATCACGGGTGATGCTTGACGGCACGCGCATTCTGCAATTTGCACAAACCTCGATTGAAAACTGTGAATTCGGCGAATAAGGTCGATCGCATTTGCAAAACGATTTCCACTGGGTAGTCGGCTGTGAGCCAGCCTCTACCAGCGGGCGGAGGCACGATTGACAATTTGTGGGAGTGGTTTGTTGTTCCATGTTGTTCATTATGCTGGATTATTATACAGTCGTTGCGTTGGGACGCGATTGCTTTGGCATTTTTCGTCGAGCTGTCTAACATGATATCTGCTCGGTTCAATCAACTGATAAGATCTTGATTCGTAGAGTTTGATCCGAAGTTTGAAAATAATCAATCACTCATAGTGGCGAGTCGGTCAGGTAAGTAATGGAATTAATAAATGAACTAAACGAACGCGGACTGTTAGCCGCAGTGGCGGTGGCGCGCGGGATTGTCGTCGAGCAATCGAGCGCGACTCTTAAGGGAAGGCTCGACAATTTGATTGATGAACGAAAAAAACAAGAGTTTCCATCGCAGGCGCTGAAAGATGCCGTGCGAAATTTGCTGAAGACTGGAGGTTTTAAACCAAGCGGGCGAAACAAGCCGGCCAGCGAATATCTGGCGCAGGCTGCTCGTGAAGGGCGTTTTCCGTTTATCAATAATCTCGTTGACATTAACAATCTCATTTCTCTGGCTACCGGACTTCCGATTAGTTTGTTGGATGCGGACGCCGTCGGCGACAAGTTGCTTTTGCGGTATGGCAGAGCGGGCGAGAGTTATGTGTTTAACGCGACCGGGCAGGAAATCGATATCGAGGGCTTGATTTGTGCCTGCAATGGGTCCAGCGACAAGCCGCTAGGCAATGCCGTAAAGGACTCGATGGCTGGCAAAATCAAGGAGCATACGAAGGATGTGGTTGGTGTGATTTATGCTCCCAGTACCGGAGACTTGGCCGCGGTTGCGAAGGCGCAAGTCGAGATTTTCGCAGAGCTGTTGAAAACGGAAGGGCGCGCGAGTTCTGTTGAAACGTTAATCGGCTGAAAATGCGGCTTTTGTCCGCTCGAATCGAAGCTCTAACTTTAGCAACCAGAAGGCTTTGGCGTTCTTGGCGCTTGCGCTCAGTATTGGTTAGTAAAGCAGACGCCAATCGGACCCATTAGTCCGCCGGAATGCCAGACGCGGATGTTTAAGCACAACTCCGGGAATTGAATATTCTCTGCTCGTGCGACCTGCTCGGCATGCTCGTCTGTGAGCTTCTCCGCATTGATTTGACCGCCCTTGCCGATTCGCTGGTTGACCGAACCAATGAAACTCATAAGAGCTTTCTCGGATTTCTGCGGATCTGGACCGGCGCTGCGATATTCGTCAATTAGCGCTGTCCGGATCGTGTACCAGCTGTCCATATTGGTCGAGAGTTGCTTCACTGCGGCGGCGACGGCTTCGACGCGCTGGAATCTAGGGTCCGGAGACATCGTCAGTTCGAAAGGCGAGACCTCGCGGGCTATCCCGACCTGGTCTACGATGCGATCCACGACGTCGGCGCCTCCTGACGAATCCGCGCCGTACCGAGTTTTTTCAATCTTTTTCCAATCGACCCGGTCGAGGAATGGATGCCTCCGTCCTCGGAAGGCACCTGAATCTCCGCCGTCTCTTCGTTTTTCGCCTGTGCCGTCGTAGTTGGACATTTGCTGGTCTCCTGAGCAGTTTTGCGCCACTGCTGCTTGTTTTATTATACGGTAAGAACGCGGATGTGCCAGTCCAGTTAATCAAGCCGCTTTGGGGGCTGTTTTGAATCAGGTTTGAATCCGTTTCTCCTCGCCGTAGACTGCGTTGAAACAGACACCTTCTTTGTCGCTATCGATAAATAGTGAGCACCGTATTTAGTGTCGCCGCGAATCGTATAGACAGTGTATTTTGAGACCGAGTCGTTTAATCAAACCCTCTAAGAGAGCCGCCGGAGGCAACGGTTCGGCACCTTTAGTCAGCAATTATGCGGTGGGCGTGCGAGAGGCTGTTATAGTACCAACTGTCTCGAGTGAACGGTCGCAGGTGTACGCCGAGTGGGATCTGTTTGCCGTTGCAATCGTGGCGATCGGAGCCGGTGGAATCGATTACCAGCGGCGTGCCATCGGGTGACTGGCCAAACTCCCCAACCCACATTACTACGTGGCTTATGTCGCCGGAATTTTTGTTCTTTATATAGAGAAGGTCTCCGGTTTTGAGTTTCCTTACCAGGTCGTCATAGCCTTTTTGA
>CAZRMH010000337.1:0-9157 GCA_964600935.1 uncultured Candidatus Obscuribacterales bacterium | reverse complement strand
AAAAGCGCGCAATGCTTTGCGATAGCCCTCGGGCTGCGGCATTCCAAAGTTGCATGATTGTTTGTCGCGCAGCGAGCGGCCCTTTTGCGTACCGACGGCCACAACTCTCATATCGTTATCGAGACGAAGCAATCCACAAACCATGGCTTCATCGTCGGCACCTTTGCGGTCACCATGCAGTTCTACCCATTCCGGATCCCAGCGATCGAAATAATCGCGGGTGTATGGTCGTTGAGGATGTCTTGCAATTGCGAGGTGATCAAGGGGTTTCAAATTTGAATACAGCGATTTTTGCAGACGAGTGTACTGGTCTTCAAGCCGCACTACGTCGTCCTCTAGCTCAGGCTGATTGGAGAGCTGTTCTTTCAGCCGCTCAATCTGTTGACGAAGAAGTTCAAGAGGTTTCTCGAATTCCAGAGGTATCGGTCTCTTATCCTTTTCTGCCATTGGTCCTCTAAGCTCCAGTGCTCATAAGCTTTTACAATTTCAATTCAGAAACTGCATTTACAAACGGTTTCGAAAAACCGTTAACGCCGGTTCAAGACTTTGAACCGACTTTATCCTGTTGTTTTTTTTTCGACACGGAAGAATCAGATGGTGGCGGCGCCTGGTGAAACTCCATCAGATCGGCAATCGTTTCTTTCAACTTGAGACGATCGACAACCATATCAACTTGACCGTGCTTCAAAAGATATTCAGCTGTTTGGAAATCAGTCGGAAGCTTCTGCCTGATTGTTTCTTCGATAACTCTTCTGCCGGCAAATCCGATTCGGGCCCCGGGCTCTGCGATGATGATATCGCCGAGCATCGCGAAACTGGCGGTAACACCGCCAAAGGTTGGTTCGCACAAGATCGAGATGTAGAGCAGTTTTTCATCTGCCAAAGATTTCAGAGCGGAACTGGTTTTTGCCAACTGCATAAGACTGATTAAGCCTTCTTGCATACGGGCGCCACCGGAGCTGGAAATTAAAACGACTGGATATTTGCATTCAATCGCTTTCTCAATCAAGCGAGTAACCTTTTCTCCGACAACCGATCCCATGGAACCGCCGAAATAGGCGAAATCCATTATTCCGAGAGCGAGCGGTTTGCCGTTCACCTGGCAAATACCGGTGACGATAGCGTCTTTCAAACCGGTCTTGCGTTCGGCATCTTTCTGTTTATTCGAATAACTGTCGACATCGACGAACCCGAGCGGGTCGGAAGAAGTCATGTTGGCGTCGAGCTCTTGCCAGGTATTTTCGTCGGAAAGTTGCTCAACACGCTCATCAGCGCCGATCCGGAAGTGATACTTGCACTTCGGGCATACTGACATATTGGTACGCAAGTCGCGCACATAGAGAAGTTCTCGACATTGAAAACATTGTTTCCAGAGCGCACAATACTCTTCAGTCGTCAGCGGCTGCTTCGGAGCCAAGTTTGCGTCGTCCTTCTTCTTCTGCCTGTTGGCAAACCAGTCCTTGAGATCCATTCAGATTATGGGCGAACCCGCCCGACTCCTGTGAATTTAGTGAGCGGCTACAAAATGCCGTCGTGAAAGCCGTTGAAGAACTTCGCCGGGCGAGATTTCCTTCGTTGCTTTGAGCCTTCAGCCCCGAGCAATGCAAGATTATATCATTGTCAGATCATAGAATAGAGACGTGTACTCTAAGGTAAACATGACTATTCACCGATTTCTAATTGAAAACGCAGCAATAGACCTGCCTGGCGGGACTATCAAGATTGTCGACGGGAAACAGATCAAACAGATTTCCAGGGTTCTGAGGCTCGGTCCGGAAGACTGTATAGATGTAGTGGACGAAGCAGGTAAGGTTTACCACTTGCGCCTCCTCCGACTGTCACCGGATGCGATTGAAGGCAGCATCCTGTCGACCACCGAGCCCCGGGAAGCGAAACCTTTCAAGCTCACCGTTGTCCTCGCCTTACTCAAAGGTGGCAACTTCGAGTCAGCACTAACTAAACTCACTGAAATAGGCGTGGATGAAATCATTCCGGTAGTGACGGATCGGACTGTAGTCAAACCTGATTTCGTAGAAACTCAGTCGTCATCGAAAAAATCTAGAGCCGATCTAGAGAACAGGACAACTGCGACCGCCGACAAAACCGACAACAAGTCGCGCCGATGGATGTCAATTGTCAAGGAAGCCGTCGAGCAATGCGAACGCTTTAGAGCACCAAAATTGTTCAACGTTCAATCACTGGAGAAAGCTTTGAATGATTTAACCAGTACCGATAATCCACCCACCATATTTATATGCGCCGAACGAAGTCAAGCACCACATTTGGTTACTATCGTTTACAGCAGGTACACTGACAGGGCATCACCGGCAGTGTCAACGTCCGATATATGCATAGTTATCGGACCGGAAGGTGGGTTTACAGATCAAGAAATAGATCATGCGATATCGCTTGGATGCCTACCATGCAGGCTAGGAGACAATATTCTGAGGTCGGAGACCGCAGCAGTGGTATCAGCCGCATTGGTGGCTAGCTTTGGAGAATTTTTATGCGAGAATCAGAAATATCAACATGACGCGTGAAACCATATACAGTGACAGGTAAACCGTAATCTTCATCGACTCAAAAGGCACCTAATGTGGTTGCATTGAAAACTAAAACGCATATGGAATATATTCGAGAAATTGAATCTCTAGACTTGACAAAGGTACGTCTAACGGGGCTTAATAGTAGCCGATGCAGGCGGGTTTCCCGGCTCTTCATTTCCTCAATTCGAAAGGCATGAGCGTGGCTGCAAATCTAGCTCTCATAAGAGATTACCTGGGTGAGCAGCCGGTGAGACTTATCGCTGTCTCCAAGGCCGCCAGCCAAACTCAAGTTGAGGAAGCAATCGAATGTGGTGTCACCGATTTTGGTGAAAACCGAGTGCAAGACGCCCTGAAAAGAATCCAGACGCTCTCACCACAGATGGTGCAGAATACGAACTGGCATTTCATCGGTCACTTGCAGACCAACAAAGTGAAGCAAGTTGTGGGAAACTTCTCCTTGATTCACTCGGTAGACTCGCTGAGACTGGCTAAGGAGATCTCGGCAACCGCGCTGAAGAAGAACCTCGTTCAATCGATCCTGTTGCAGGTAATGGTTCTTCCCGATCCGGAAAAAAGCGGCTTCTATGTGGACGAACTAAAATCGTCGCTCAGTGAGTTGCTGGCGCTGCCCGGTATCAAAATCGAAGGGTTGATGACCATCACCCCTCTGACAGACGACCGCTCAGTCCGGATGGAATGCTTCAGCACCCTGCGTTCATTGAGAGACGAGCTCTCACAAGCGCATGGCATCGAACTGAAAGAGCTCTCGATGGGTATGACGAACGACTGGCGAGATGCCGTCACCTGCGGTGCAACTATGGTGCGAATCGGCAGGGCGATTTTTCAAGATAGCTAAAGTTTTATTTGTGTTCGTGAGATTAAGTGAAGGCTGAGAAGGTACATCAAAGGTTTTAAAAGGCGCAGGACAAGCCGGCAAGGAGGAAAGTGGTGAGCAGCATAGTACAAAAATTCAAGAGTTTCTGGTTCGGGCCAACAGATCAATACGATCAAGAAGATTTCGAAGACTTGTTCGAAACTACAGATGACGTTTACGCGACCAATGGACAACTTGCTCTTGACAGAGCACCAATGGAAGCAGCACCACCACCATCGCTCTCAATGGGCGTCGGTCAACGTGGGAAAGTTCTAGAGCATCCCAGCGCAGCCCCAGCTAGCGAAGTTCTGGTAATCGAACCCAGACAGTTCGAAGAATCAATCGAGATCGTCGATCATCTGCGCAACCGCAAATCGGTTTTACTAAACCTCCACATGCTAGACAACGAAGGTTCGCAACGCGTAGTCGATTTCCTCTCAGGCGCCACCTGGGCAATTGACGGACATCAACAGCGCATCGGCGACGGTGTCTTCTTGTTCGCACCAGCCTCGGTGCAGATCAGCACCGAATCAAACTCCTCGAAGGCACTCAAAGAAGCCTTCTGGAATCAAGCGCAAACGCTCTAATCCGGCGATTGCTTGTTAAGAAATCATGGACGGTGATGCCCTCAGGCGTCACCGTCTTTCTTTAACTCGCTAAGAATCAGCCCAAAATCGCCCGAAAATCACTATTCAATCGGCCAGCCCACCAAGGAAAGTGTCCGTAGCCGTCTTGTGGTGATTGTCATGGTGATCGGTTCGCTCGATAATTGTCCCGGGCAGAGCAGTTTTCAATTCTTTGAGCGCTGTTTTGTCAAAACCCTTCAATCCGCACAAGGCAAGCATTTTCAAGCCTTTCAGTTGTTTCAGCTCAGGCAAACTGGCGGCAGAAAAGGATGTATGGTCGAGAACGAATTCCATGCCTGCGTGATCGATTCGATGATTGTAAATCTCAATCAATGTCTTAGCAGATTGATCGGTAATTCCTTCGTTGTACGAAACAGCGAAACAGACAAGCTTAGGTGCCTTACCAAGCGCGGAAAAACCATGATCGGTTAGTTTCAGTCGTGTAGCTCGAAGAAAAACCAGGTTTGGCAGTTTGGAGAGGATCTGCAAACCGCGATCAGTAACGTTCAAATCATTGAGCCGAACTTCCGTGACGGGAGCTCTTTTCAGAAACGACAAACCGTTCTCATTGAAGGTTTTGTTCATCCCTAGTTCGACCATCCGCAACTTCATTTCGCTGAGAATTTTGATCGTTTCTCCATCAAATGGCATTCGGCGAAGAGCAATCTCGGACAAATGAGGCAGTCGCTTCAGCGACCTGACTCCATCGTTTGTTATGCCCTGAACATTTTCCAGATCGAGCGCCACTAAATTATCAAAAGTCGCTAAAACCGCCATTCCTTTGTCGTCAAGATCCGTACCGCGAATGTCGAGGCGAGACATTCTAAGAGGACGCAATATCTTCAAATTCGCCGCGGTAACTTTGTTGCAATTGATCAGGCGAAGACGGCGACAGCGATTGCCGTCTTTAACCAACACTTTCAAATGCTCTGGAAATAAATCGGTATCGTTGAGAGAGACATCAGCGGTGCCACGACTAGTCATGATTTTCCTAAGACTGTGCTGCTTCATGAAGGCCGCGTCGTTCAGCTCCGGGGGCAGTAATTGGTGTGACGGGTCACCCTGTAATCGCAAGGAGTGCACTTTTTGCGTCGCGGTGCGCGATAACATCCAAAAAATTATTGCCAGCGTGGCAATGATGACGAGGGCAGCTGCCGCGATAATCGCTCGGCGACGAGACTTCTTAGCACCGGCAACCGCCTCAAATTTTTGTTGCTCTTTTGCAGCCTCGGCCTCCAACACAAGCCGTGCTTCATCCTCCAAAATTTTTATTAGTTGGCTGGCTACTACAGACATACTCGGTCTTTGACCGGGGACTTTCAAAAGCATTGAAGCAATCAGCGCCTCCAACTCTTCCGGAAATTTCTGGCCCGGCGATGCCGCTCCGATTAGTTGCGGAACCTCGAACTGATGCATGTTAACCAGCTCCAGCACATTGCTCGATTCAAAGGGGCGGCGTCCTGTGAACGCCTCGTACATGACACAGCCCATTGCATAAACATCGCATCGATCGGTGAGTTTGTCACCAACACTTTGCTCCGGACTCATATATGGTGGCGTCCCAAAAACAAGTCCCTGACCGGTTAGTGTTTGATCTAACCGGCCAGCATCAGCAATTTTTGCAATACCAAAGTCGAGAACTTTTACGAGCGAGCGGCCCTCATTCTCAACCACCATGATGTTGGCAGGTTTTAAATCACGGTGAAAAACCCCGTGTTCATGAGCATTGGCCAGACCGACGCAACAATCACTAAAAATCGATAACAAAAAATTGCGGTCAACAGTGCGGTCGGCAATCAGCTCGGACAGCGTTCGTCCCTCTAGATACTCCATAACCATAAACGGGTCGCCATCATCAGTGGTACCAAAGTCCAGAACGGACACGAGATTGGCATGTTTGAACTTCCCGGCGGCTCGCGCTTCTTTTTGAAAACGAACGACGTCGTCCGGACCGTATTGTCGAGCAGCGAGCATTTTGACTGCCACCACCTTATCGAGGTGAATGTTTCTGCATTTGTACACCACCCCCATGCCCCCCAGTCCGAGCAGCGAGATGTATTCGTAGTCACCGGCGATGATACTGCCGGGTTCCGGACAATCGATCGCGACAACGTCTTCGTGATTGCAGCTGGTCTGAAGTCTAATGTCGCCGCTGCAGTGCGGACACCACCTCTGCGTTGGCGCGAATTTCTCGCCACCAGGGGTAGGCGTTGGTGCTGGCCTGCTCATTCAGAGTTATCCTTGAATTCAGCCGTCCCGAACCTGTGTGAACTCGACCAATTGATAGACTGACGCTTGTTCGATCTTATCATCACGAAATCGCCCGGGACCCGCTCTCTGATGCAGGAATTTTAAAACCGTCGCGGAGACTAATACTGCTTGCGAAACCAGAAATCCGGATTAGAGGCGACATTGTTGACATAAACGCCGTAATGCAAGTGTGGGCCGCTGGCTCGACCGGTTCGCCCGACTGTACCAACCACCTGTCCGGCTTCGACCAGGTCGCCGACTTTGACATTCACTTTCGTCATGTGGATTCCGATTGAAACGACGCCTTGCCCATGGTCGATAGCAACAACGTTTCCGTGCAGTTTCCAGCCCGTGTGAGCGACTAAAACGCGGCCGGGAGCTGCTGCATGCACCGGCGTTCCAATCGGGGCTGCAAAGTCCAGACCGGAGTGAAAGTAATCTTTCAGAAGTTTTCCGTTGACCACTCGCCTGACGCCAAACCTGGTTGACAATCGCCCCGTTTTCACCGGCTTTTCGAAAAGACCTTGCCAGTGTTTCTGATCAGACACCGTGCTTTTCGCTCTGGCTATGGTTTCCTTCTCACCAGGCGAAGCATTGAAATTATCTTTGTCCTTTGGCAGAGTCAAACGTTGAATGCCGAAGTGGGCATCCTGAACTGTGATTACAGCTTCGCTGCCGCCGGCGACAATTTTGTACTTCCCTGGTTTCAGCAATGGATAAATTGCGATCAGTGCAGTCTTAACCTGCTTGCCGTCTACTTCCTCAGCAAAGAGTTTGACAGTCTCGCCATTGAAGGTGACCGAATCAGCATCGGAACCTTCGGTAAGCGTGATTTTGACCGGTTCACCTTGTGCTGGTGACGGATTCGACAAGATGATACCATTCTGAATTTGAGCCGGAGCGCCGGCGGTATCATCTGTTTTAGTCTGAGAAGAAGAGTCTGCATCAGGCTTTCCAGCAACAGCCTGGTTGGAGGCCAGGAGAAACTGTGTGCCACCATATACGGAGGCAATTGGGGTGGCCGACTCAGAGATCGACAAAAACAAACTCGCCTGGCTATTTGAATTGCCACCAGGCGAGTTCGGAGAGCTTGCGAAGCTGTTAGTTGTCAGGGCGACTGATAAAAATGAAGGGAGTAGTACGAGAAGAGAGAGCCGCGTGGCTCGCCTGGTTTGTAACCTGTATTTCAATCGACTGGACCTCCGTTGGCAAGTGTGAGAGCACTACTTGTCCGACTTCGGAACCAACCTCTCTATGGCATCTTGCAAGGCTTCGATTTTGTCGATCGGGATAGCAACGCCCTTCTTGGTGGGCTTCTCTTCCTGATCTTTATCGACGTACCACTCGCGAATGTGTAGATATTTGGTGCCGCGGTATTCGCCAATGTAGACGTTTATCGTCTCGCCTCTGGCTTTTTCATGAACCGTAATTCTCTCTTCCAAGGTGCTATCCTCCGCTAAATCGACCTAATGATTATTAAGTGACTTATAAGATTTAAATTCCTGAGCTCTTACCAAGTATATAAACCTAGTATTTCAGAGATAGAATCAAATCTCATATCAAGCTATAAGTACCACGATTTAAATGACTCAATTCATAGACGAAACAGAAATAGTTGTCCGCTCCGGAGACGGAGGCAATGGAATGGTGGCTTGGCGCCGGGAAAAATACGAGCCCATGGGCGGCCCGGCCGGTGGAAACGGCGGCAAAGGCGGCGATATTTATCTGAAGGCCGTCGCCGATAAAAGTACTTTGCTCGACTTTCGTTATAGGACGGAGTATGAAGCGGCTCCCGGTGCAAAGGGCGGTCCGAAGAACATGCACGGTCGAGGCGGCAAAGATTTGATTATCGAAGTGCCGGTCGGCACGATTGCTTACGACGTTGAGACCGGCAACGTAATCGCGGATTTGACCAGAGCCGAAGTGATGGTGATGGTGGCACAAGGCGGCAAAGGCGGTCGGGGCAACACTTCAATCGCCAGCATGCAAACTCGTGCACCTCACTTCTGCGAGCCTGGTCTGCGCGGAGTCGAGCGGACGCTCAAGCTTGAATTGAAATTGCTCGCAGACATCGGCATCGTCGGTTTACCGAACGCAGGTAAATCAACGCTCTTGAGTGTTTTGACAGCAGCAAAACCAAAGATTGCAGATTATCCATTCACTACTCTGACACCTCAACTTGGTGTTGTAAAAATGTCGGATGGACAGGGGTTCGTCCTGGCCGATATTCCGGGTTTGATCGAGGGGGCGGCTCAGGGACTGGGTCTCGGGCACAAGTTCCTCAAACACCTGGAGCGCACGAGATTCCTCGTGCATATGGTTGACATCACCAGTGATGACATCGAACGCGATGTAAAAACTATCGATAACGAACTTGCCAGCTACGGCAGCAAACTAAAGACTAGACCGCAGATTATGGTCTTCAATAAAACCGATCTGGTCGATGAAGATGCCACCGCCGCTGCTATCGCGCTGAGCAAACGGATAAAGCCAGATTCGGAAGTTTTGGCAATCTCGGGTGCCACCAAAGATGGAACCAAGCAATTAATCAACCTTTTGACGGAAAGGCTCATCAGATCACGCGAAGAAGAACCCGATCTGTCGAACGATGACGACGTGCTGGAACCGGATGAAGGTGCTTATGCTGAAACGCGAAGCACCAGCGCCTTCGAAATCATTCGCAAGAAAAACGTCTTCACCGTTGAAGGAGACCGAGCCTCGCGCCTCGTTGCAGTTACGAACTTGCGCGATCCGGAATCGGTTCAACATTTGTATAAAGCCCTTAGATCGATGGGCGTCATCGATGCTCTCGAACACGAAGGCATCGAACCCGGTCGCACCATCAACATCGCCGGCGTCGA
>CAZRMH010000336.1:0-9176 GCA_964600935.1 uncultured Candidatus Obscuribacterales bacterium | reverse complement strand
AAGGTAGCCGTACCGGAAGGTGCGGCTGGATCACCTCCTTTCTAGGGAGAACATCAGTAAGACTCTACAGTGTACGAGTCTGAATCTGACAGTAACGAGATGAGAGTCGCAAGACGCTTGATCATCTCGGTTCTTTCAGGTCGATGCCGAAGATAGCTACCAAATGGTCAATATAAACCATGCCTACTCAACCAGGTAGCTTGAGGCGACAGTAAATAAGTCTAAATTGCTATTCAGTTATCAGGGCTCGGCCCAATCTAAAACAAAGCCGGAACGCAACTGTGCGTTCTTTTTTGTTTTTGCATTTGTTTGGGTGGCCTAAATATTTTTCGATCTTGATTTGTCGGCACACCATATCTGGTGGCAGGATGAGCCAAATGGAAATCGCCGAGCTTGTAAGCCGCCAAATCTAGATGTGCCAGAATTTTTGCATTTTCTAATTCTAGACATCACTGTATAACGAGGCTCTAAATTCTCGTCCAGGCATTTCTGTTCGGAAGAAGGCAGGCTACGAAATTTGAATTTAGTTGTTTGTGATCTCAGCAGACGCTTTGTTCAACACACTTTTGTTACTGCGCTCGACAAGCCAGGTGTCGATATGAGCCATGACATCTGGTGCGACGAAATCGTGTTCGAGCAGCAAGTGTCCTTTGTCCTCGAGAATGTAAACTGCTTTTTCTTTGCACGGCAATTTTTCTGCGAATTTTGGAATTGCTTTTGCTGAATAGATTTTGTCTTTCTTTCCAGCAATAACCAGAACCGGCAAATCCTCTGGAATTTTTCGAGTATGTTGAAGTGTCAGCGTGTTTGTTTTTACGCTTTTGATCAAATCGGCAGGACTAAGGTGTTTATAGATCGATGTGTCACTCAAGTATCCTTTTGTAACTCGAGGATCTTCGGAAAGATAAGGCTCGATGTACGGATCCAGCTTCATCTCATGGTACGGACGAAATAATCCTTTACCGGCATCAATAAATACGCGAGGTTTTAAGTGAACGATCCGTTTCACGCACGGACTTGAAAGAATAAGTCCGTTAGTCAATTCCGGATTGGTCGATGCAACCCAAACTGCAAGATTTGCACCGAGACTTTCGCCCATCAGGTACACGGGCAAATTCGGATTTGCCTCTTTTACTGCTTTGAGTACTGAAATCAGCTCATCTTGAGCTTGCGTGTAGTGAATCTTTCCGTCGCTATTGAACTTTTCTTTCTCCGTTCTCCAACGACCGTAACCGCGTATATCCATCGCATAGGTTTGGTAACCGTTCGTTGCGAGCTGAGTGGCGATGTGATTAAAACGATTGGCATAAAGCGTAACGCCATGGATTGCGAAAATGATACCTTTAGTCGGCACCGCGCTATCGGACCAATGCGATAACGGCACATCAAGTTTTTGTCCGAGGTTTACTTGTTCTTCGCGAACAGCTTCTGCCTTTGCTGTTTGTGTTGTGAAACACACCGATGCGGCTGCAATCAGCATCATCAATCGCTTCGCTTGATTTGAGCAATTCAACATTTCGGATACTCGGTGCGCAATAACTCGATTTACCAGTGTTAAGCGTAGCATGAGGAATATCAAGCGGTACGAATTGTGTTCGACTTCTCAACGCATTTATGCGAAAAGGTCTGTGTCCATCTAGGTTTCAATAGTCTTGCTGTTTATTGGCACTGGGTTATTGCGTTATACGGGCCTCTGGTTTCACTATCGGATTCGCCTTGTCCTCAGCGCGGTAGTGCAAGACCCTCGACTACTGAGCTATTCGGAAGTTTGAGAAGTTCACTTGGATTCAACAAAATTTTTGTTGTGCGATTCCCGCCCCCCAGGACAAGTTCGCTGCAGTCCATCAATCTGGAGTCTAGAAAAATTGGAATTTCGGGAAGACCAAATGGGGTAACTCCGCCAATTTGCATTCCCGTAAGCTCGAGTGTTTGTTCTGCGGCTGCGAACGATACACGTTTCGTTCCCAGCAGCTGACTTACCTTCTTATTCACGTCTAACTTTGTGGTTGCAAGAACGACAGCACATGCGAATTTGACGGGGTCAGTTTTGGTAGCTGTGATGATTGTGTTGGCCGTGCCTTCTGGGGCGAAGCCGTAATGTTCGCAGAAGATTGCGGTGTCTGCCAGCTCCGCTTCGCATTCGAAGACTTTGTAGACGATTCCGCTTTGTTCGAGTCCCGCTTTTACCTTAGGATGTGGCTCGTTCTGCGACATGTTTGCTCCCTTGTGAATTTAGAATTTTGAGCGGCCGCCAGAAGTTTCCAAAGCCAGCCGTTTGAACATTGAATACGTCCTGTTAGTCTAAAAGCAGATATTGTCGAACGCAATTCCTTATTGAGAAACCCGTGATTTCGACCGTCGTCTTGATGAGTGAGTACGATCGCGATATCTGCGTGGACATCGAATGCCTATCTGTTAGCCGGGTGATGAATTCGGCTTGAAACCTTGCTCTGAGAGAATGGATCTTTTAACCGAAATCTCAATGAAGGTTATTGTATGATGAATGTAAACCCAGTCGCTACGAGCTGTTCGGGACTTTCATGCGGAAACAGGCTCAATTAGCCACTATAACAATAGTTTTGCTTGCGGCGTCCACCGCCGGCGGTGTTTATTTGTGGTGGCAGTCGACGCCGCAGTTTGCCCTTGTAGAGGCTCGGAAGGGTTACATCGAGAAAGAGAGTGACAAGTTCAATAAATACGTCGATGTCGCTGGGGTGACCACTGGTTTTACTGAAGAGATTATCTTTGCACCTGCAGAGAAGACTCCGAAATTGACTAAACTTCAGCGGGTAATCGGGCTTGGCGCTTTGCGCGCAGCGCGTACCGGTATTGATAATTCACTGATTTTTCAAATTCAAAAACTGGTCAAAAAGTGTCCGCCGAAAGCGAATCTTTCGCAGCTTGTTCGGCAGGACAAAAACGAATCCGGTGCTGGCGATAGAGCGACTGCTCGTTCGGGGGATTCTGCGGAATCTGTTGATGGCAAACATTTGTGCGCCGCTTCTCATGATACTGCCGATGGTGTGAAACCCGTCGAGTCAGCGGGCACGGCCAATGGTGGCAGCGCTGCCGATCAGAGAGCTGAAAAGCAAACTTTGGGCAAAGTCACGGAACAGGTCGAAAATGTTGAACATAAACCTAAAGGATTCGCGACGCTTGTTCGAATGCAGTGGCGTAAAGAAAAAGAACGTCTGAAGCATTCCACTTTTGAACGGATGAGTGAATTCGCTCGTAAACATCCTAATACCCTGATCAATCGGATTTTCGCGGCTCCCACCGGGGGACGCGCCAATGCGGTGAAAGCAATTCTTGCAGAGTGCGGATTTAGAGCAAGCAATTTCAAGAAGTACAGACTTGAAAAAAGAGGGAGTTTTGTTATCGCTCATCTGACCTTTCATTCACCGCGTATAAACGATCTGGTCACTGTGAAGTTTGAGTTAGAGCGGCTTCGACAGGGACCATTCGGTCGCTATCGCATTTCACGTCTGGTTGATTTTAAGAGTACGTTGAACCGTCTTAACTACGATACTGATGAACAGATTCAAGGACTGGTGGCATACGGTTTGCAAGATCTAAACGGTCAGACAATCGCCAGTAAAGCCAAAGCCGTCATTCGCGAGCTTGGAGAGTCCGTTCGCGCTGCTGAAGAAGATAACGACGATGATGACAACGACAACCATGACGTTACTTCGAAATCAGCCATGACAAAATCGGCAGATCGATCTGCTGTTCTGAAATAAGAAACAGTAAAAGAGATTGGAACTGCGTGCAGTCGCTGAACTTAAAAGACTTCTGCCACTAACGGTTTTTGACCGTTCTTCCTCAGATCATTTCGAACTGACCTGAGGTTTTTTGCTTCTGTCCGATGCTACTTTTCGAATGGTCTTTTCGATGATATCGACTAACATGTCCGCTTCGCGCTTGCGCTGATCGACAGTGCCAAAGATGCGCATCGAGCGGTCACCGGTTCCCAAAATGTGTAATCCGTTTAGAAATCCTTCGTACATAATTGATTCCTGAAATGCGTGGTCTGGAACGTCGAATGCGTTCATCTGCCCAACACCTCTGGTGTTTGAAATCAGCCTGGTGCCTGGCATCTCCTTTTCCAGGCGTGCGCCCGTTTCCTCGAGTAATGTGCGAAGATACTTCCCTGACTCTTTGCAATGCTCAGAATAAGGACGTCCTAAAACCGGATCGACCTCTTTTAGTTGATCGAGAGTGTACTTCGCCATTGCGATGCCGAGCAGGTTTCCTTCTGCCCACGTCCCGGAAAATTTGCCGGACGGCCAATCTCTCATCAAACTTTTATCTACCAGCACTGCTCCGACGTGCAGTGCCTTTGCGAAGCTCATCAAGTCCGGACGAAGGTTTGGATGTAATTTGTACCAGTGCTGCATGGCTGTGAATTCTCCGGTTCGGTATAAACCGGTTTGTACTTCATCCGCCTGGAGGCACATTCCTTTCGGTCGCATTTTGCCGACGAAATCACTGAGCTTTTGTAAAAATTCTGGTTCTGGGACCAGGTAACCGCCCTCTCCTTGAATGGGTTCTATGATCAAGCAAGCCACCAGGTCGGCAGGCGCTTTGCGGCTGTCGATTACCTGTTTCAAACGGTTTTCATTGATTAGAATTTCAAGCGGTGTCCAATCGATAATTTCGTCAAAATCAACGGTTGAGTTGTATGGTGCATGCACCACATATGGTACTGACTGGTAGCCTTCTTTTTGACGACTTTTACTCATACTCAGAGTATTGCTGGTCGAAGTGCGCCCGTGAAAAGCGCCTTTGAAAGCAACTAAGAAAAATGGATAATTGCTCCACAGGTCGTCTTCCTTTTCACGAACTTTGAAGATGCCTAGTTGATCGCACATCTTCTTGTAGAGATCATCACCAAGCTGGTTTTTGATCTGTCTAAACTTCCGGAACATCGCCACTTTCAGCGCATTCTCATTGGCTTCGGTTCCGGCGTTAGCGAAATTCAGCATGAACTCGCCACCGTAGGCTTCGCTGGCAAGAGACGTCATTGCTTCTGCCAAATCCGGTGGTGTCGGTGCGTCATTTCTCATGTCGAAAAAGAAGTCCGTGCCTGCGCCCAAGTAGCCTGCCAGGCAGCTTCCTAATCGTTGAAGACGAGGAAAAATATTGGGATGATTATAGCCAAAAACTCCATTCGTTCCGACGTTTAGCACTGCATCGAAAAACAGATTGTCATCAAAGCTGCTCATAAAAGGTCCAATGGCGATGTGCGTCGGATCCATGATCGCTGGAAAATCCGGCTTCGTAGTCGTCGGAATCAAATTTTGCTGACGCGCCATAATTTTTTTTGCGCGCTCACCGATTAACGCTTCTCTATCTACGCTGACTTCGAGTTTGCCACGATGATACGTTGTTCCCGTAAACGGGTTAGTGAATGTCGCGTTGTCCTCTTTCAGTGCTTGAGAGGAGCCTGGATAGTCAACCATGATAAGTCTCCGAAAAACCGTAGCAGCCGTTCGCTGTTACTAAAAGTAGATAAGAAAAGACGACTAAGTTATCTCGATCAGCGCGCCTTATACGTTTAAAAGCTTAGCAGAAACGCCCCTGTCTCACTTGATCTGGCGATCATCACAGCACGCCAGCAGGCACAAAACCCAAAGAGAATTCTCGAACAGATTTTTCAAAAATCAGCGATTCTAATTATTCGAAAGCCGTGGTGCATTCTCGGTCTTGCTTGGCTAGTTCCAGTTTACCCAGTTTTTCATAACAAGATGCTCGCATACGATGATATTCAGCGGAATCTCTAATTTTGATAGCATTCGTATAGTCATTGACAGCTTTTTGAAACTCTTTCATGCTGAAATATGTATCACCTCTAAATTTATAATTTTCACCGCTCTTTTCTATGGCGAGTGCCTTATTGCAGTCTGCCAGCGCCTTCTCGTAATCGTTCTTATAGATGAAAACTCGCGCTCGACCGCGCAACATCGAATCGTCGGTGGGGTCCACCTTTAGCCCGCTCGTGTAATCTTGAATTGCTTCATCGGCCTTTTCCATGCGTTGATGTACTTTTGCTTTGTCGCGATAGGCTTTTAAATTTCTAGGATTTAATTCAATGCATCTGCTGTAGTCGTCCAGAGAACCTTGCAGATTATTCGTCTCTCTTCTGAGAAGGGCTCGGCGAAAAAGCAATCTATCATCGTTTGGCGAAAGGCGAATGGCGGCGTCTATGTCGAGCAGTGCTCCGCCGTAATCATCCAGTTCTTTTCTGCAATCGCTCCGAAGTTTTAACGCTTTGGAATTTTGCGGTTGTCGTTCAATCGCGCGATTTAAATATGCAAGAGCCACGGCGTATCTTTGTTCGCCCATCTCGTTATGCGCGCTGGTCGTTAATCCGGCTACTGATTTTTTTAGATACGAGTCCGGTAACGTCGCTGATGCAGTGTCAGTCTTCGGTATAACAGAATGACGAGTCTCGCTTTGAGTCAGTTCGCGAGCAACTTCTTTCTCTACCACCGTAATTTTTGTGGTGCGTTCTGAAATGTTCATCGGAGCCGAATGCTGCTCGAAACCAAATAACTTTGTGCAAATAACCACTGTAATGGAGAAGATAAAAACCAGAACTGTCGCCAAGATCTGTTTGGAACGACGATTTTCGTTTAGTTTAAAAGGCACATTGTCGCTGGTTTCTCTGTATGGGTTGCTCGATGGTGTTATCGAAATTGATTCAATCTTCGGCCTCTCGTTGTCGACCTCCAAATCGCTCCATTCCCTTTGTGCCTGCTCGAGCGCTTCGGCCACTTCAGTGAATTTTTCGTAGCGGTCCTCAGGGTGCTTTTCCAAGCAGGTTCCAATGAGCTCTTGCAAAGACACCGGGATTTCTTCACCGCCGTAAGTCATCTCCAGTGGTGGCACCGGTTCGTTTATATGTTTGAACGCCAATTCGGTTGTATTGTCTGCTGAGAATGGTGTGATTCCACTGAGCGTGGTATACATCAAACATCCGAACGAATACACGTCGGAGCGCTCGTCCACATCTGCTCCGGCAAATTGTTCAGGACTGGTAAAAGCTGGTGTTCCAATATAGATGTTACCAGTGGTGGCAAAAATGAGCGTGCCCGCAATTTTGGCAATTCCAAAATCCGCTACTTTTGCAGTCGGATTATCACTTGCGGAATTCTCCAAAAGAACATTGCTAGGTTTTAAGTCTCGATGCAAAACTCCCTGCTCATGAGCGTATTTCATGCCGGCGCAAATTTGGCGGAAGATGTTCAAACACTTGCTAATCGACAGTTGGTCTTTGCGTTGAATCAGTGTGTTTAGACTGGCGTCGCCTACTAGTTCCAGCACGAGATAAGCTACTGCTTCGTCGACAATCCCGAAGTCCAGAGCTCTGACTATGTTTGAATGAGTGAACTTTCCGATCACTTTGGCTTCTTGCTGAAAGCGCAGAAGTTTTTGATCGCCTGACTTGATGCTCAGTAGTTTGATCGCGACCTTCTTATTTAGATTGCTGTCAAGCGCGGAATAGACCGCTCCGGCTCCGCCTGCGCTGATGAATCTGGGGCTTTTGTAGCGCTCTTCTAGTGATGTTGGAAATGGAAATTTTGTATTTTGCATACAGGGTAGCTTTCCGCTTCAGCTCGGCAAAAGCCAAGATGCGTCGAGTAACGCGCACCCTGTGCTGATGATTCCATTCCCGATTATTGCTGTTTTTAAACGAGTTGATCGTTGGTCTTGAGTCCCGAAAGTGCAGCCTGTGAAGGTTTTGGGAGTTCTTCCACGAAGCTGCCGATGCGCTTGAGCGCCTCTTTGATGAGCGCACTGTCGGTCGCATAACTGCATCTGATGTGTCCTTCTCCGCCTAATCCGAACACGGAACCAGGTACGACAGCCACCTGTTTGGAATACAACAACTGTTCTGCGAATTGCTCTGAAGTCAGACCCGTCGATCTGATGCTCGGAAACGCATAGAACGCGCCACCAGGTAATAAACAGTTAAGCCCGATGTCGTTTAGTCCACCGACAATGATGCCCCGTCTACGTTTATACTCAGCCGCCATTTGCACCGCATCGCGCTCGCCGCGCCGAACTGCTTCCAGTGCCGCTTTCTGACCTGGCGTCGGCGCAGAGAGCATGGTGTACGAGTGAATTTTCATCATCGTGTGCAGAATCTCGGGGGGCGCGCAGGCGTATCCGATTCTCCATCCTGTCATGGCGTAAGTTTTTGAAAAGCCATTCAGCGTAATCGTCCGTTCAAAAGCCCCTGGTAATGAGGCGACCTGAATATGCTCTTTATCGAAACTCAATCGATCGTAGATTTCATCGCTGATGATGTACAAACCGTGTTTGCATGCGAAGTCGACGATCTCGATCAAAGTTTTCTTTTCGAGGATGGCACCCGTTGGATTGGATGGATGACCGATCAGGATTGCCTTGGTTCGAGGAGTTACACTCTTTTCCAGATCTGCCAGTGAAACTTGAAAGTTGCTGGCGTCGTTGGTTTCGATCGGTACTGAAACTCCGCCTGCCAGCGCTACACAAGGTTTGTACGAAACGAAACAGGGTTCTGGTATAAGCACTTCGTCGCCCTGATCGAGCAGGGCGCGTGCTACGAGATCGAGACCCTGAGCCACGCCTGTGGTGATGAGAATCTCGTTGTCGGGATTATATTGCACACCATACCGCTTAAAGTTCAGCTTGGCAATTTCGCGTCGAAGCTCAATCAAACCGAGGTTCGAGGTGTACGTTGTTTGTCCTTTTTCAATTGAATAAATCGCAGCTTCGCGCACCGTCCATGGTGTGGCGAAATCCGGTTCGCCGACTCCAAGCGATATTACATTCGCCATTTGCGATGCGATGTCGAAGAATCTGCGAATGCCGGATTGCGGTAAGTCAGACGCTAGTTGCGAAAGCGCTTTCAAGTTTTTTCCGGAATCTGAGTTAACTGCCATATCACCAATTAACTCTAGGGCGACACGACTAACCGATTATCCGGTTCGACATCGTGGAAGAGAACATTGTCTTCTTTGTACTTGCGCAACAAAAATTGCGTGTTGGTTCCGGTTACTCCGTCGACTGCGGCGATTTTTTCGGCGACGAAATTGGCCAGATCTTTAAGGCTGTTACCTTCAACCATAATGCTCAAGTCGCAGCCACCCGAGACCAGCCAGGCACTCTTCACTTCCGGGTGTCGCGCG
>CAZRMH010000335.1:0-9204 GCA_964600935.1 uncultured Candidatus Obscuribacterales bacterium | reverse complement strand
ATTCCAAGATGCTCGAATTATTTTCATCGATACTGAAGCATCCAATTGGACTTACGATCCAGTCGCGAAACAATACTACTGGCACCGTTTCTTTTCTCACCAACCAGATTTGAATTTTGATAATCCCGCAGTTATTGAAGCGGTCTTGGAAGTAATGCGATACTGGCTCGAAATCGGTGTTGACGGCTTCCGTCTCGATGCCATTCCGTATTTGATCGAACGCGAAGGAACCAATTGCGAAAACCTGCCTGAGACTCACGTGATTCTGAAAAAGTTTCGTGCGGCCCTTGATGAAGGCTACAAGAATCGGGTCTTCCTCGCTGAGGCCAATCAATGGCCAGCGGATGTAATTCACTACTTCGGCGACGGTAAAGATGAATGCCACATGGCATATCACTTTCCGTTGATGCCTCGGATTTTCATGGCTGTGCACCAGCAAACGCGACTGCCGATTGTCGAAATCATGCGTCAAACACCGGACATTCCAGAGAGCTGCCAGTGGGCAATTTTCTTGCGCAACCACGACGAACTGACACTAGAGATGGTGACAGACGAAGAACGGGATTACATGTATACCGCTTACGCTGAAAACCCAATCATGCGATGCAACGTGGGCATCCGTCGTCGTTTGGCGTCGCTCCTGGAATTCAGCATTCCGCGAATTGAACTGTTTAACAGTCTACTTTTTTCCTTTCCGGGAACCCCAATCGTTTACTATGGTGACGAAATCGGCATGGGCGACAACGTCTATCTCGGTGATAGAAATGGTGTGCGTACTCCGATGCAATGGAGTTCCGATCGAAACGGCGGCTTTTCGCGCGCGCAGTTTGCGCAACTCTATTCGCCACCATTGATGGATGCCGTCAGTGGCTACCAAGCCGTCAACGTCGAGAGTCAGTTGCTGGATAAGTCATCGCTTCTTCGATGGATGCGAAGAATCATTCGTTTGAGAAAACAATACAAGGTGTTTGGCCGAGGAACTCTCGAATTCATCGAGCCAGCCAACCGAAAAATTCTGGCGTATGTTCGCCAATACGAGGAGCAAACTGTCCTTTGCGTAGCCAACCTCTCCTACTCACCGCAATCTGCTGAGCTGGAACTATCTCGCTGGGCAGGTAAGACCCCTATAGAGATGTTTGGCATGGAGGCATTCCACGAAATCGACGAGAAACCTTATGTGGTGACATTCGGACCATACGGATTCTATTGGTTTTTAATCGATAAATAAGGTGGCATGCCGCTATTTTTTGAATGCATCTTTGAGGGCTGTTCTCGCCGCTAGCTGCTTTCTCAGCGCGTCGAGGAGCATATGCTCTGCCTCCAGGCGTTCCGAAACTGACGCCATGTCGAGGATGCGCTGCTGTTCGCTTGGTGAGCCGTACAATCTCGCTGGGATCCAATAGGAAAGCTCGATTGGGTCGTCCGGACAGTCGTCCATGATTTGAGAATCGTGTCCGTGCAGTTTCGCAGAAAGTCTCGTCACATCATTTAGAATCTTCTTCAGATCCGCGGCGAGGATGAGGCTGTTGACGCCAGGTTCGATCTCCTCTTGTGGCATGATCCGCCCTTGCTTATAAGGTTTACCGTCAATCAGCTCCTGAACGGAAAATCGCTTGATTCCTTGAACGACAATGTTCATTCGACCGTCAGGCATTGAGCTCATTGAAGTGAGTTTTGCCAGACATCCAGTCTGTGCCAACGATTGCGTACCTTCCTCTGTTCTGAGAATTCCGAAAGTGCCGTCGCCACGAAGGATGTCTTCGATCATTTTTCGATATCTAGGTTCGAAGATATGTAGAGGAAGCTCCATTGACGGAAACATAACCATCGGCAATGGAAAGATTGGAGTGACACTAGCGTAGATATTAGATTTTTTCATGGGTGCCCCCTGGGATTCCATTACTCATCCTATGACATCTGGGTGAATAAGGAGTGAATGCCGCAAACGGCGCACGTAATATCAACAGCTTTGTTAATACTGATCGCGGACTTATTTATCCTCGCGGCTTATACAGTGCAGTGACTTGAGGGCGGGTGTAGTTTTGAAAGTCGCCGCGTGAACCGCCGAGATACATCAGCACTGCTGCGGTTTTGAGTACTTTGTCTTTTAACTTTTTCGTCTGCGGATGCGTCGAAGAAGTTATGGTTTTAAGCGAGCTGACGGAGTTAAGAGCGGTTGGAATCGAGAATTCTGATGTAAATATCGAGAATCCTGCGCTGAATGTTTTGCTGGTCAGAGATCTGTGTGCGATGGCTTCGACTGGGTTGATTGATGCGAAATCTTCGCCGCTCGCCGTTGAAACAGTGAGATGCTGTCCGGGCGCGAGGGAGTAGTTCTGACCGGTTGGTTCTTGTCCGCATAGTTCGATTGCAACCGAATTTTTTTGATTGTCGTGCAGATTGAAAACAGACAACTGGTTTTTGTTTGTTGAAATAAAAACGACTGCTCCTTTTCGAAGTTTTACTTTACCAAATAAGCTGTTCAATTCGAGGTCGCGATCCGCGATCAAGACTGAGTGACCGTGGCTCAGCTGGGCGCTCTGATGCAACGGGGCGAAGTGTTCGCTGGTTGGAAGTTCAGTTGCGAGTTCTGCTGATGCGCAGAGTGTGCTGCTGATTGCTCCGGATGGCGCACCATAGGTGGTGACAACGGAATCATCCTGATCGATGTTGCTTGTGTTTCCACCCGGAAGGGCAGAGAGCATAGTGCCATTGAATTGAAAGAATGAATCAAGTTGCAGATTTTGCCAGGAGTTGTTCAGTCGCGAATCGTTTTGCAGGTTCGCTGTGTTTACGATTGGTATGTTGCCTGGCAGACTGGTTGATAAAACTTCGAGGGCGAGGATTGGAGAAGAGAGGCTTTGGGTTAGTGGAGCTCTACCGGTCGGTTCGCCGATCCAGATCACCTCGTTGTTGGCGACAGGTGGGTCGGCAACGATGTTGACGTTGCCTGCTAGTGAGATGTTGGTTGCTTTGTACGGGTTGTTAATGACGATGTTTGCACCTTTTGCGTACATCGAATTTCCACTACCTTTGGCAGTGATACCACCGAGTCCGAAGAAGACGGTGCCGTTGTTTTCGGCATAACTCAAACCTTTGGTTGGAGCTTTGCCCTGAATTGGAAGGCTAACTGGTCCGATCGAAAAGTCTATCCGCCCTAACCCTGCGGTGTCCGCCAGAGTGGCAATTGATGCGCCTTTTCCTATCGTGATTTTTGATTTACTGGCTGTTGCAGAAGTATCCGAAACACGGAGCATGAGGTCGCGATGGGCGAGCAATTGAACTGCTGGTTTCACATTTACAAAACCTTTGGCTGCGATGATTTGGAGATCACCGTCTGCCGATACATTGCCTGTTATGTTGACACCACCTAATGTATCGAGCGTGAAGTCATCGTTTGTTGCATTTCCTCCTGCGAGGTTAAATCCCTTAGTGTTTGTCGACACAGAGTTTAAGAAGACTGAGAGTGCATTTGCCTTGACACCGCCGATACCGGCTCCCAGAGTGAATCTATTTAAAGCACTTGATCCGATATTGTTAGCGCTGTTTAGTATTAAAAGCGGTGTCTTCATGTTCGCTGTATTAACGAACGCGTTACTGATGTTATTAGTGGAAGTTAGAGAGATACTGGTTGTTGCATTGATTGTCGGATCAAAGGACGATTGAAATCCGGTAAGTGTTGTGAGCTCAACTTGTGGTGCTGTCAAAGCAAAGCCGGGATTGTTGTGGAGATCACCATCGGTGCTTACGCTATAAATTCCGCCTGCTGAATTTATGCCATTTAGGGCTGTTGCGCCGTTATAGTCGTTGTGCGCGAAGACATTGGTTTTTGCTTGAAATTGAACTGTAAACGAGTCGACCTCGAGCGCTGCGTCTCTGGTCAGCCCGATACTACCAGCGGTGGACTTCAGAACGAGATTCGCTGCCGTGATACCGGCCGCTCCACTGATTATATTGCCCGTAGCAGTGACATCCAGCTTTACCGCGTCACCCTCTAAGCTTACGATTTGTGTGTTGGTGTTCTTGATGTAAGCTTCGGTGACCAGGTTGTCGCCGTTAACTGAAATGTATTTTGCATTCGTCAAAAGCGGGTTAGCTGCCGAGCCGAAATTTCCGGTCGAAGTAAATAGAGTCAGTTTGTTCGTTGAGATGAAACTTCCCGCAGCCTGCGCGATATCTGAGGAAAAGCGGCTTTGTAATTGCACTCCGCTAAGAGGCGAAATCGTCTTCAGCGTGACGCCTGCTTTAATGTCTATCAAATCTTGATTGCCGCCGCCACAGGCGATGACGATGCTCGTCCCGGCTGTAATGTTGCCGTCGACAGTGACGCTGGCATTGTTCTGCACGACGCTCCCTGTCGAAATCTCGTCCACGCTCGCGAGGGTACCGTTGACGTTGTAAGTGACCGGTCCGCCCAGGGTCGTATCGGGTCTAATGCAATTGACCATTATTGCGCCAGCACCGCCGGTGCCGCCGCTGGAGTTGAGCGTGCCGGTTTGAACGGCAGTTATTCCGGCGCCGTCCTTACCGTCAGAGATGATTTTAATACCGCCATTAGTGCCCGTTCCGCGTCCTCCGGAATTCACCGTGGAACCTGTAAGAGTTACGACACCAGCGGTACCGCCGGCGTTATTGTATGCGACCATCAAAACGTCGGCACCGTTCGAATTGCCTTTGGTGTTAGTGGATCGAGCATTAATGACAACGGCTCCGCCGCTCAGGGAGGTCAAAATAATATTGCCTCCGGTTACCGAACTCTTGCCGCTGATAGTCGTCATAGAGCCCGTATTGCCCGATGGTAACGTGGTTGTGTTTGTGCCACTGGACGAAGTAATTTCGGCACCAGCAATCAATGTAATTGGATAGCCCTTGGAACCGTCGCCCGCAGTTATGGTCAGAGCCGTGGTATTCGTGATGTTCTCGGTAGCAATTATCGTCAGTGCTTCACCCACGGTGATGTTGCCAGAAAGGACAATACTCCCGGCGTCGTTTTTATACGTAGGATCTCCGGTCAAGCAGATCGTTCCCAGCGTAAGGGTTCCCGTCGATGCAGCGACGTGCGAGGCTAAACCCGTTTCATTTAAAACACCTGTGATCTTGTCAACGGCTAAGTCAGCGGTGCCCTTTCCGGAGTTGACGTTGACAGTTTCGCTGAGCAAATCTCCGCCGTTCAAGTAGGTGTTGAATGAGTCGTTATATGCCGATGAACGCAGATTGATCGCACCGTTCAGAGCGCTTATCACACCATTGTGATTAGCCACAGTCAGGTCTGCTGCCACGTGATTATCAAAGTTGACGTTGCTATTTGAAGACTGAATTAAACCGTTGTTCACTATCTGTGGTGCGCTGATGTTTAAGTTGCCTGTAGATTTTAGAGCAGGCTTAGCACCGCCAGCGGTGGCTGCCGTGTTGTTGATTTCGTTAGCTGTGATATTTAAACTGCCGGAACTCTCAATAATGCCGTGATTTGTAAAAGCGTTGTTCGCATGGATGTCGAGGTCGACCGGGGCGAGGGAACCGCCTTGTTGAGCCGCCGCTTCGTTTGAGAGTGTCGAACTTATCAATCCGGTTTCTTCGTTCGTAATGTTATTTGCTCTGAGAAATCCCTTGTTTGGATTCTTGCCGCTTGAATAAACATAGAGTGAGCCTGCATTCACCAGATCACCTGTGACCTGGAAACTTCCTCGTTTGCTCACGTCTCCGTAGGCGTTCAAGTTTGTCGGGATGAAAAGATCGTCGACACTTAGTCTGTCGTTGCGAGAAGTTAGTGCGGCTAAATCGACGTCACCGCCGATGGCGCGCCCGTTGCCATCGAGTTGCACGGTTTGTTTACCCGCCACTAGAACTTGCTTACAGGCGATGTATTCAGCTGCGGTTACTTTGGATCCTGCGGAAAACGTTTTCGGAACTCCATCGGATTCGATGGTAACTGATTCGACATGTTGAAATAGTTTTTCGCCGAGTGTAATGTTCTGCTGTGTTGAACTTAAATCAATATCGACGCCGCTGTTTACTCTGACGATGTGACCGGAATCGGAGAGTTGCGATGATTGGTTTGAAAAACGAATCATGTCTTGCATCCGCTGTTCATGGGCTTCTATGCGCATCGCGCGAAACTCTGCTCTCTCGATGTTTTTCGCCGGATTGGCGGTCACGTTTGAAAGGTTGATATTCGCTTCGCGATTCATAACCCGTTGAGTTTTGAATTCAGCCTTAAAATCTCTTCGTGATAGCTCCGGATTGTCCAATTTGAATTGCTGGAAACGACCGAGAGGTCGCTCTCCTGGCGCGGACATGGCAGCGGCTGGAAGTAGGAGAAGTGTGCCTGCCACCATCGCTGATGCATGAGCCAGTTGCGCCGATGTGGTTCGGCGAGATTCAAATAATGCCATGTGATGCGTACTCCGTGGTGCGCGATTAGTAAGTGGTTGGAAAGAGGCGGTGTGAGCTCAAACGCGACAATTACTTATCCCATTAATGGTGCGATCGCGTATTAACGTAGACCTGCGGTCCAGAATAGAAGCAGTTTTACATCGCATTCCGGTGGGGGCTTTACTAAAGAAGGCGTTTGAGTCAACCGAATTAAGGAGCGAATTTGCGAGGTGCGCCAGGAGCTTCGCAGCGGATACCGACTATGTCTACTGGCTGGCTGACTAAATTAGGAGGAGCGAAACTATCCAGGCGAGGGCTCGGTTTTCAAACGCCAGATCAGGTTGCGTCGCGGTGTTCACGTTCGCCTTGCTTATTTTGCAGTAGGTTTTGGCGCCCCCTGCAGGTTCACAGTCGACGGTTTTGGATCGTCATGCAGATAACGTGCTGGTGTATCAGGAACCGTAAGGATTGATTCTTTCAGCAGGATAAACATTTTAGGTTGAATGGCAAGCTCCCCGGTGAATGGATAGCTATAAGCTGATAAGAGCCAGATGTTGAGTGCCATCGCGGATGCCACCAGGGTTGTCATAAAGCCCTGAACTCGTGGAAATTGCGACGCGAATATATAAGTGAATGCCACCGTGATCAGGGCACCACTGGCGATGATGAGCCAGAGAGCCGTCGGAGTGCTTGTTTCGCTGAGAAGAATTCGTTCTCGTCGGTTTTCGCCGAGGTCGGTCATCGATGCAATCAATCCTTGTTGGAGATTGTTTTGTCGATCGTTTTCAGGAACGGCTGAAACAACGCTTTCCCAAAGCTCTTGATACACGACCCAGCCGTGATTGATCTTGACGCCCTCTGCCATTTTCGGCCATTCTGAGTTGATTACATCGTCGACATACTGACGACAAAGTTTGCGAATTCTTGGTCGGTCTTCATCAGAAAGTCCGCGTGCGATTCGGAAAACACTCGCCACATTGCTTGCTTCCAATTGCGAGTATGTTTGTGCATCCTGATATCTACCCATTGCTGATGCGACCATAAATCCAAGAAGCACAGAAAATAGAGTGCCGACGACGCCCATCATGGCTTCGCCGGCGCTGTGATGTTTTTCAAGGACGTCGATTTTGACTACTCTATTAACAACGTATTGTCCGAGCAGTGCTACCGCGACGAATGCGACAACCAGCATGATGGCGTGAGCAATAGTATTCATCGAAACCTACTTTGTTAGTGTTGCCTGGTCGCTTCGCCCGAGACGAATGGACGTCGAACCTTTACTTTTTCAGACTTCTCGCCTTATCCAGATCAGCATCAGCTTTAGTCTTGTCACCGCAATGCTGAAACGATTTTCCTCGTGCTTCGTACTCATCGGCAGTAACTGCCGGGAGCGCGGTGGCTGCTTTAAAATCTTTTTTTGCCGCCTCTTGTTTGCCGAGCTTTTTGTTGGTCAGACCTCGATAGTATAAAGCGCATAAGTTTTTTTCATCGAGTCCAAGCACTGTATTAAACTGCTTGAGCGCTTCATCGTTTTTGTTTTTCTCAAAACTCTTGATTCCTGCAGCAAGCAGGTCGCTAGACATCGTCACTTTCGCCGTGACATCGCTGCCTTTACTTCCAGGCGCTGGTGGCTCTTTCACATCCTTGGCGAATGCGCCGGGGGATGCGAGAACCAGAGAAGTTAAAGCGATTACTAAATTGCTCTTGATTGACATAACATCTCCACGTAAAACGATCGAATAATTTTATCGCAAACTCGGGATACCTTTTGATTGAGACGGAATCGTACCACGAAAGCCTATCTCCGTTATGTATTGGGGTAGCAAATGGGCAAATTTTGCACCTCCGTCTTGGCTCAGGTGCACGGGGTCCAGGAAATCTTTGGTGACAAAACGACTGTCATTGGTAAGGTCGAGATAGCCTGCCGCGTTTTTTTCGCATAAGTCGCTGATTTGCGTCTTCAGCGAATCATGCAGACTTCGCAGACCGTTGATGGAATCCGATTTAAGAAGCGGCATCGATACCACGATCGTTTTAATTTTTCTGTTTTTCAAAAACGCTAATGTTTTTTCTAGGAACCATATCTGGTGGCTAGCCGATTGTACTTCAAATGAAAAATTGGGCGGATATAAAACTGCTCGTTCGTTGAAAACCTGCCCATCAGCAGGTAGGAAAACGAATTGACCGATGTCTACCTGATTAAGCTTTGCTCTTGTGATGTTTTTGATCGTGGCGGTAAACTTATTTCTGAAACTAGGATAGGCGTGTTCGAAAATTTCGCTGTCCAAATTCGTGTGCTTGACGAAATAACGAAAGTATTGAGAATCGCCTGGGCAAGCCAGTCCGTTATCAAGAAAAGTCCGCGGATTGATTGTGATAACAGCCATCAGCGGTTTCTTCCTTTCAGAAAACAGAGCTTCGGACATAACGAAATAATCGGAAGCGATAGACCCAGGTTGACTGGCGACAAAAACTTTTGGGTTGGCAATCCCGGTAAGTGAGCGCTGCGACGACGATGTGCTCAGTGAATTGGCATAGCCTAAGCGGCTCAGCGCATTGGAAATTTCTTCACGGCTTATATTGTGCGTGTTGTTGAAATTGCGCCATTCGTTTTCGATCGCGTAGCTTCTGTGGTCGAGAGCAAAATCGAGTTTGCGCTTCGCTACGCGAGCATCAGCAGAACGTAATCCACCGATTTGAGAATCTCCAAAAACGACTATGTCGGGTGCGCTTGACCGCTGGTATGCCTCCATCAACCAGGCTCCGATTGGTTTTGACTGCGAAGATAGGGCGACATGATCTGACCATTGCTGACAAATCACCAGTCCGAGG
>CAZRMH010000334.1:0-9235 GCA_964600935.1 uncultured Candidatus Obscuribacterales bacterium | reverse complement strand
AACAAAAATGACAGCCATCCTTCAAGAGTAGCTGTCAATCTGGTTTTTAATAGACCTGCCCGGTACGACTCGAACGTACGACCTCATGGTTCGTAGCTGAAATGGCTGTCGGACCGTTGCTTCAATCAATCGGGCTCTCTGATAGGTACTCGTGATGGACAGGAGCGTGGCTACGTGTGCGGACCGTGCCAGAAATTCATAACGAGAGCCAGAGCACCGATAAGGCGCGACAAAAGGAATACAGCGCTAAGACAACTGATGATATTGTAATCGCACTTGATTGCCAATTACTCTTCGGCGAGAGTATACCTGGATCGTGGTCGACAACTCTATCCCGACACAGGTAGATATACATTAACGAAACAGCCGCGCCCGTGGGTACGGAAGCAAAGCAGAACAGAAGCGCATATCGTGGAAACGCTTCAATGAGCGAACAACAGAGAGCGAAACAAACGCATACGATTACAATGCATCTTCTTGCTAAACTTTTGATTTGCATAATAGAACACCCAGATCTAAGTACTAGATCGGTTCGAGTAAAACTATTGAAACCCTGATATTGATAGTCTATTCTCGGTATCTCCTAGTTAATAAAAACGTCGCCAAAAATTTAGCATTCGCAAGGGAAAGCTTACAGAGGAACACGCGTGCATGTCAGCGGTACGCTCTACAGCGGCTATCTATACAGTGCATCAGTATCACTCGCGAGGACTTTCCTCGCCGCGCGTATCACGGTTATTCGCTGCCTCTGTGAGTCACGATGTCTCGTGAACGCCGAGGCGCGCGATGAGCCACTTCTTCACGCGCGGGAAGTATTTGAAGAGGTTGGCGGTGTTCTCGTTGCGACCGCCCATCATGGCGCCAAACATCTCGGCGCATGTTTCGCGCGGACCCCAGTCGTCGGTTTTGATGAAGTTGGCGACCTTCGGATGCATATTCGCGGGGATGTTTTTTTTATCCGCTTCCCACTCTTTGCGCAGTGCGGGATCTTTCGACAGTGTCATCATGTCATCGAGAACCTGAAAACACATGTCGCCGACGTGGAGTTGTAGATACTCTGGTTTTCGCGCCGGGCCCAGATCGTTACTGCCCTTTTTCTTTGGACGCTCGTAAAGGCAAATTTCTTGAGGGTCATAGATGCGTCCAGGCTGTTCTGACAGAGATTGAGCTGCTGGATCGGTCAGGCAGTCATTGGCTGAATTCGGCCATCGATCGATCATGTTCGGGGAGATGATCACGCGACATTGGCTGTCGTCGAGCTTCTTGCGAAGAGGTTCTGGGAGATTCTCAATTGCCTTCTTCGCAGCTTTGACCGTTGCTTCACTGACAGCAGAATGATTTTTAAATTCCTTAGCTGGAGGTATGACAATGACGCGATCGACAAGTTTTGTCGTCACCGGTGGTGGTGTCACCGGCGCGGTCGTAGTCGGCGTTGGAGCTGTCGCCAAAGGTTCCGTCTGAGTGGATGTGCAGCCCGTGATCGCGCTGCACAACCCTAATGTCATAATCCACTTTGCCAATTTAGTTCGGTAAATTTCGCGAGACTGCATAGAACCTCCGCAATTTGCAGCTACCGCCAACAGGAGATTGGTCCTTGTGAACCAACACTGGAGCGTCATTAAGGATACGGCAATTCTCTTCTAGAAGGAACGATCTAAGTCGAGGAAACATGAGACGCTCCTGTTTTTGTCAGTCAGGTAGCCATCCAGTCTCGCCACAATCAGCATCTAACATACCCCACCGGTCGCTATTCGTAACTGCGTGGATCCATTTTGAGTAGCGGTGCGGTTTCATTAAGTTTTGCCCAAAACGATGTGCAACGCGAGTTATGGTTTCGATCCAGTGCAGCATTATTGGGAACGATTATTGCTTCGAAACGAACTTCTAAGCGGACTAGTCAGATTCATGATGAGTGGATTACGAGTTTGCTTGAATATGCATTCACTTCAGAACGATCATTTTCACAATCGAATTGAACACGGCATCGGGTAAGAGCTTGCGGAGCGCCAAGATGGCCTCGGAATTGACAGGGTACCTGAGCTTAGAACTGTTATCGGTGGCAGCTCCATAAATTGTTTTCGCAACCATCTCAGGTCCTGGTGCTCTGGCTCCGGCATTTTGCATTTCGTTCATTGCGCGCGTGACGAATTGATCGTACGCTTTCAACTCGGGTTTGCTCATAACATCCATCGAGCGATCGTAAAAATCGGTTTTGATCGGACCTGGCTCAATCAGTTTAATCCTGATGTTGAATTGTTGCACTTCAAAATGCAATGACTCGGAGAATCCTTCGACGGCCCATTTTGTGGCGTGATAAAGACTGTACAAAGGAAATGTGACACGTCCTCCCATCGAGGAAACATTTGCTATTACTCCTGAGTTTTGTTCGCGGAAATGCGGCAAGATTTCTCTGACGACATTCATCAGACCAAATACATTCGTATTAAATTGGCGCTCCACACTCTCGGGCGTGGATGCTTCGAAAGGACCAACCAATCCGTATCCGGCATTATTCACCACACAATCAATTTTTGAAAAGTTTTCGAGCGTGGATTCTATTGCTCTTTTAATTGAATTCGTATCGGTGACGTCTAGCGCAAAGATTTTGAGCTTAGATGTTTCGCTCAGGCTCGATTGTTTTTCGGGCGCTCTCATTGTCGCGGCGACATTCCATCCTTTGCGCTGAAATTCAATTGCCGTTGCCTTGCCGATTCCGCTTGATGATCCCGTGATCAAAACAGTCTTTGCCATTCTTTCCTCACTTCGAGTATGGAAAATGATAGCAGCTCCGACTGCAAGTAAGCAGCGCGTATGGCAGCAAACAAATTTGCCGTTGATGATTTTTCAGCTTCGTCCTTAATAGTGGCGAAACACATTCCGGTACAAAAAGGTAGCGGCTCTTCGTGCGTTCACCACAGTTTGCGAGTAGCTAAATTGAATTCACGAGTTGATGAACAGAAGGAGTCGTCGATTTGCGTACTCTACCGGGAGAAAAAAGCCCAGGTTATGCACAAAAGAAACATCAAGGTGGTTAGTGTAAAGATGAAGGAACCAACGCGATGGTCCTTTTGAAATTTGTAGAAGAAAAATCCAGCTCTCAAACCTAAAACCAAGACTAAAATGGCAAACCCTGTGATGGAAAGCAGACTTGCTTCCGAGCACACGAGAAGAAGACCGGAAATGAACACAATGTACAGAAAGTACTTCCGGGCATCCTTCACGTCGGAATCGTTGCCATCACTCCATCTGGCCCCGGACTTCTCAATTTTGGATACGGCTTTGGTCAATAACAGGCAATAAACTGTATCTAGTCCCAAAAGTATTAGCTGATTAGCTTGGTCACGACTTAAAGAGAACACCGTCACCGCGATGTGCTCCCATCCAGTCTCTAACGCGCGACTCAGGCAGTAAATGAGCGTTAAGAGCACAACCGTGGTTACAGCGACTGCGGAATTAGTAAGCAGGTCCGAGGAAGGTATTTGGTCATTAGGAGTGTGGTTCATCTTAGTCACTCAATTTTCCAAACCTAATAAATCTAGCATAGGCGATTCTCCTGATAGCTCTTGAAGATTCGCTAATTTCCTAATAATTCGCGAAGGAACATGCTGCGCAAAAGCGAGCATCAACTGACTCTGCGATTAGAACGCGAATTATCCGTGCACAGGAAAATTCTCGTGTTGTATGGTGCGATCTGTGATCAAAATCAGCACTTCCTGTATGCAAGAATCACGGCGCGACGCGTCTCGGCATCCGCTCCTGAATATACCACAGCATGGCTGCGCGGACGCTCACTCGTTATTAGCCAAATTCAGAAAAGGGTGCGCTCCTAGCGCGTCATTTCTTTCCGATATGCTTGAATTGTCGTGTCGGCGAATGTCGAAGGAAGCTTGATCGATGATGTTTTGCCTTTTGCATCTGTTGAATACATCACATTTGACTCGGTGTGATCCCTATATCCTTTCGAACCAATTATCGTGACTTGTCCGTCAAGATTCGCAAAATAGAGCATTTGCTCACCGTTGGGATCTTTCTGAATGCTCATGCTCTCTATCGTTTTACCATCCTTTCCCACTCTCCAAAAATTAATCGAGTCATCTGTTGTTATCCGATTTTCAGAGGTACCGTCTGCATTCTTCCAAGTGTCCTTGACGCCATTGAGTCCGACTTTCGAGGTCTCATCCGGCGGACGTCTTGGTCGATCAGACGAGGAGAGTTCCGGAAGACCATGCGCCCTCTCAGTCTTGTCCTTCTCTTGAGAGGTAGGCTCGCTTTCGAGCGAAATACCGAAAGATTCTCTTGAAATTGACTGCCACGCTGATTCGCTGTCATCTGCATAGGAGCGCATTGGCACGTTCGTATTTATAAAATCCATTTGTCTTTACCTCAATTTCCGCTCACCTGATGAATGATAAGCATCGATTCTGGCAGTTGGTTGACATTGCAGTTAACCGTCGAAAACTAACATTTAATTTCTTCCGATTGGTTTAGATTATGCAGAGTGCCTCGATAATCCAACTCTCATGTCTCTGGAATTTCAGGTCTTCGTCGTCTATGGGGCAATTCGATTTTGGCTCCGTCGAGGTTTTTGATCTCGCCTTCCGGAGAGTCATGGACGGTTTAAACGTTTTAGATCATGCCGAATGATTTCGTTGCTGCTACTAGTTAGTCTTGACTCTATTTCTTCCTGATTTCTTTGCTTCGTACAAAGCTTGGTCTGCTCGCTCGATAATTTGCTCAAGGTTTACGTCATCTTCGCGGCTTAAAGAAGCCCCTAGCGAGACGGTGACTTTGGGTAAGGGATCGCCATTGGCGTCTTGCAAAACCAATTTTTCAACTTTTTCTCGAATGCGTTCGCCAAGAATAGAACATTGATTTAGATCGGAACTTGGTAAAGCGATAATGAATTCTTCGCCTCCCCACCTTGCCGCCACATCAGCAAGTCTGGAGGTACTTTTAATTACCTCTGCAACGGCTTGAATGACGATGTCTCCGGATGGGTGACCATACTTATCATTGATGGATTTAAAATGATCAATGTCCAGCATCAGTATGCTGAATGGGTATCTTGATCGCTTATACTCAAAAAAATTTTGCACAACTAGCTCCTCAAACGCTCTGCGGTTGAAGAGTTTGGTTAGTACATCCGTACGGGCTTGAGTACTTGCTTCTTCGTAAAGCTTGAGAAGATCTTCTTGGTCCTTCGCCCGCATGCGCAATTGCACAAAGAGCTCTAAATTCTCTTTGCTGAGCTTCTCTCGTTCTTGGAGTCCTTCGACCATGTGATTAAATCGATCGGCCATAATTCCAAATGCATCGAATGATTCGACTACCATTCGCTGATTCAGATCACCTCTTTCAACCGCTTTGAGTGAGCTAACAAGGCGTTCAACTGGAAGTTCAATTCCTTGTTTGATATAGAAGATAAGAAGAATAACCATGCCACTGGAAATGAATATCAGATATTTTTCGAGAGAGGCAAGTTCCGAAGCTGCCGTTGCAGAAACGCTCTCTAACGCCTCTGTTCGTCGATACGTTAAAAAGGCTGCTACTACAATTCGATAAAGAACCAAAAGCAGAATACTAAACAACAATTTTTTTCTGAGAGTCAAAACAAAGGGTGAGTGGAATTGATCGACTCCACCGCGAGGGAAAAGTGCGGATACGTAGGGGCGAAGAACTAGCTCTGAAGAGAACAATATTGCAAGCGCAATCAGTGGCACAACCGTCATAACTGCGAGGTAAATTTCACCAATGGAAAATGTTGTAGTGGTGCCGAACAAAGTCGCAATCCAAAACAGTAAGAATGGTACAAAGAGTAGCCATACAAAAACGGCTGTGAGTGCACCAAGCCAAGGGTTCATAATAAGCGAACGTCGGGCTGCGTCAAACTGTACAGAAGAAAGCTTTTGCGGACCTTCATCGAGAACCGCATGAAGTTCTGGCTCAAATCGCCGATGAACTCTTGGCATGACAAGCCCTACCAGTGGTGCGAATACTAGTGCGAGAACAAGCGTCGTTACAAGAACGGGCATTGCCAGCTCTTTTTCCACAATCACAATTCCGCCAAAGACCGCAAATCCGATTGCTAAGTTTAGAAGAGTTCCTGCTCTGTGCAGTCGCCGGTGAAGGCCGGCTGCTCCCTCCTGTAGATACTTGTTTGGGCTTTCCTCACTCACGATTGCTGTCCATCTCTCAGAACTACGAGATTATACGACTTCACACGAAAAACGCCCGTACGAAGTCCAGCAAATTTTCTACTTCCAACCAGTGGCTCTGTAAATTACGGTCAGTCTACTTGATGTTTCGCAATGCTCACCTAATGTTCACTCTTGAGATTTGTTCTTCTCAGTTTTTCGACAGCGCGAACCGAAATGCAGCGCCCTATGAAGACTTGAGGTAACACTGATAATGCCACCATTTTATTGTTTAGCTAAACAAATCGAAGTTAGTGTTATGACAGCAAAGTTCTTAAGCGTGTTGACAGTTCTCGAGTGAGTTTTATTCAAGGCGCTCAGAGCAAATTATTAGTTCAAGAATGCACCAGATGCGGTAGCAGCAAAAACAGCGCTTGACACAGGTCAAGCTTCGAATTGATTGGGACCTTCTGAGTGACCCTAATGAAATTCCAGCCAGCTTTGAGCTTACTGTTCCTTATTGCGTTTTTGGAGTCGAACCCAGGCGATTAATCCAACTGTGAATAAAGCGAAAAAGGCGTAAGTTCCACCGTAATCTGGAAATTCTTTCGAGGTGCCAGCGAATATAAAGCCTATGAGACCTAGAATCATCCAGGATGCGGCGGTTTTGCTGTCCTTATCTGAGCGATTATTCCATTCTCTAGTGACCGCATTCTTGTTGGCGCAGCGCATTCCAGCCCATCCAAGCGCTATCAATAAATCACCAAACAGGAGTAGAAATGCGTATTGCGATTGATCGCTCTCCGGCTGGCAAGATGAGGCGATGCACGCCATGGTCAACATCAAAAGCATGACCGAGTTGATGACCGTTTGAGATCTTTCGGCGAGAAATTCCGGTATTACAAGATAAGGTGGAAGCGTCCTGAGACTTTCGTAAATTCTCGTTTTTCTAGCTTCGTAATCGGACAAGAGTTTTATGTTTAGAACGCTCATCCAACCGTTGTAGCGCCAGTAGGGAATGCACGGCAAGGGTAAGAACAGAAAAAAGCTTGCCACTACTATTGCCGCATCAAGCCAACGTTGTCGCACGCTCTTTTCCTCGTCAAAAATATCGAATTTGATAATTCCGATTGGATAGAGTAAGAGCATGCACCAGTACATCACAAGTAAAATTAGCAGCACATGCATTGAACTCTGTTGTTGCCAGATCGCTATGAGATCTAGTGGACTAAACAAGCTTGTCGCGTTGAACTTGACTAAATCAAACCATAGTTTGAACCCGGTTCCCGGAGCACTTGCGCAATACCAAAAGGTGACGAATGTGCCCACGTATGAAGTTTGCAGCCACCACAACAAGGATGCGTTGATCCAGCTGCGTTTGGTTGCCTTTGCTAGATCTTCTGTTAATGGTATCGCCTGTGATGAGTCAGGAATTAGTACCGATGTTTCATTGAGCAATGGCGATGCATGCTTTGTCGATTCAGTTTGCGTTAATTCTGAGCCACTGTTCGATTTATCGACGAGTTCCGTTAGATTGGGATCACGTTCATTTACAGCAGGAGTGATCTCCTGGATTGTGATTTTTTCCTTTTCGATTTGCTCGTCTGATCTCACGTAGTAACTTCTTTTACTCTTGGTTCGTACAACAGCTTACCATAAGACTTTCAGCAAACTTTGCGCAGGCGACGAGCGTTTGCTTTGAACCGTTTTTACTGTGTTGCTAAGTGGTTGATAATTATCTTCCGGCATGGTTCGACGGCGGTGGAGAATAAATGCGGGTTGCTTACAGACGCATCGAACAGTGATTCGGTTATTTCATCAGGTATTTCAAAAGTATTTGAAGACATTGCTTAAAAAAAGGAACCCAAAAGATTGCTACGGCCAATGCAAAACGTGCGGAAAAATTGATAGCGTAAGAGTAATCTGATGCAAACAGTAAGAGACTACCGCATCGCCGTTGTTGATTGCCTTCACCCGCGACAATTCGAAATCGATACGTCGCATATTACTGCTGCATGTAGTTTTTCTTCAGGTTCAACTCAAAATGAGTAGAAATCTTCTGGAATGGTCTCAATCGGGCGCCAGTCCACCTCGCCTGCTTCAGCACCTTTGTGACGAAGGAATGTGTCGGTCATGATCTGTTTGTCGAGAAGCGGTGTGCACGCTGTGCTCGCGCGCGCCCATTTATCCGCAAGCTGCGGGTCTAGCTCTTCAGCGTGAGCCAGTCCGAGAAGAAGCAATAAGATATGCTTGCATAGTGCACCACGCAAGCCACCACAGGCGAACAGATTTTGGGTACAGCAAAAGAAATCTCCATCGCTTGAAAGTCGGCATGAATAGACGAGGTCGGGATCCGTTTGGCTCTTCACTACTCCAGTAACTGAGTTTTCCGTCACTTCAGCGAATAATTTAAATTGATCGTTCTTCAGCATTTTCAAGCTTTTTGTCAATCGTTTCTTGTCTACGATCTTTTCCAAGCGCCAAATTAGCTTTTTGAAATCGATTGACTGAGTGGTATCAGAAACATTCAACGCTTGAGCCTTTCTGGGATCGATTCCAGTTGCGCTCCACTTGAGATTGTTGAGATAATCGAAACTCAATGGCAAAGACGTTTCACTGTCGAATTCGGCAGAATCGAACTGGCAATCCTTGAATAGAGCATTCGCTAGCTTCGAACCGCGCAGATTGCAATTCGACAAATTGCAACCTTCAAATCTTGCGCCAGAGAAATCTGCTTCTCGGAAATTTGTTCCGTAGAAATCCGAATTCACGATCCGCCCATTACAAAAACTGACACCATTGGCAGTGCAATGCCGCATGTTTCCCTGTTTCATAAAAACGTTATCAAACTTCGCATCTTTGTACGTGCCCAGTTGAAGGTTCGCTTCAGACAAGTCCGCGCCTGTAAAGTCGCTGCCGCTAAGATCGAGCTCTTTCAATACGACTTTTCCGAGAGCGCTTCCGGACAGATTTAGTTCACGGAGGTTTTCCTTTTTTCTTTGAGCCAGCGATTTCTTGTTCCACTCCTCAATTCCAACAGAACCAGAGCGAAGCATCTGTTCGACTCGTGCTCTTTGCTCATTAGCCTTGTTCTTTGACGT
>CAZRMH010000333.1:0-9249 GCA_964600935.1 uncultured Candidatus Obscuribacterales bacterium | reverse complement strand
GGGGTTATCCCACCACTTTCGTATAACTCCCATAAACAGATTAAATTTGCAATCGCCCATGGAATGCGGAGCTGAATCGGCTGCCATACAGTTCAGTTTACACAAAACCAAAATCGGAAGGTCGAAACCGATCCAGGCGATCGCATTTTTCCGGTATCGAGACCAGTTGAATATAGAAGTACGTTCGGCGAGGTTCGCAAATGCCCCTGAAGCTCGTCGCGTCCAAACAAGAATTGGACGACCTGCTCGAGATTTGTTCGAAGCAGGCTGTTCGACGAAAACTAATCCTTCGCAACTTGGTGGCATTCGTCGGCGTCTTCATCTTCATCCTGATATTTGTATCCACCCAGTCCAACCCCGACGAGCCGAGTTTCGCCATCGACTTTCTCGAGTTCCTGAGGAGAGTAGCCGGTGTATTCGACCATGTAATCAGCAAGTTCTTGCGAGTGAGTGGTAATCCAGATCTGAGAATTTTGAGAGGCGAACGCGAGCATCTTCGCAAGAGGTTCATATAAATCAGGATGAATACTAGTTTCTGGTTCGTTGATTGCCAGCACCGACGGAGGCTTCAGGCTATAAATCGCAGCAAGCAAACAAAGATACTGCAAGGTTCCATCCGAAAGTTCAGAAGTATCAAAAGATCGGTTAAAACCTGGCGTTTGCAGTTGCAGTCTCAAGCCAGAGTTAGATGGATGAACGGATAACCGTGCTCCGGGAAATGCATCATCCAGTGCGCCAAGCAAACCTTCACCATCACCCATTTCCAGAATGGTTCCGATCGCAGAGACAAAATCACTGCCATCGTGCGCCATAATCTCGGTGGCGACAGGCAACTGCGATTTACGTAACGGCGATTCTCGATCGGTTCGAAAGTGGTGGTAAAACCTCCAGTTCTGCAGCTCCAAACGCAGAGCAGACAGATCCGGGTATTTATGCGGATCGCGAACGCCAGTCATCATCGACTCGTTACCGGCGATTCTCATAGTGTACTCAGTGTTTCTACCACTGGTATCACGCAAGGTAACTGCCGTTCTCCCTCGATTCATCAAGCTTGATTTTGAGCCACCGCTCGTAAGCCGAAAGAGTTTTTCATTTTGAATCTCTACGTCGCCCAGAAAAAGCGAGTCAGCCTGACCCGTAAGCAGCAAACCTCCTTGATCAACGGCATTTGGACGATGTCGTGCACTAACTCGTCCACAAGAAAGATCGTACTGCAGGTCATCGAATTTCACGGACAGCTGAATATCACGATCTGCTTTTTTTCCGTACTTTCCGCACCAGAGCGCTGAATTCATCCCGCCTTCATCGGCGATTGATTTTGCAAACATTCCACTGGCAGCGGACGACATCAGATAGAGTGCGCGATAAAGATTACTCTTTCCGCATCCGTTCGGTCCGACAAAGACATTTACACGATCCAGTTTTAGCCAGACTTCTCTGACTGACCTGTAATTACGAATGGCAAAATCAGTAAGCGCCAAAACGATACCTCAGGACAAATTCAATCATCAGTTTCAGGACTCTTCTTCCCAGCAGCCAAACGAAAAGCACGTACAGCAGCAGCTTCATCGTCGTCGTCTTCGTCATCTCGATTGATTACTGTAGATCCGCGCACTTGAGTAGCACCATCAACTTTTTCAAGCTCGACAATCTTGCAACTTCCTTTTTTCTGAATAAAATTGGCGAGTTCTACTGAGTGCGTTGTCATCAAAATTTGAGTATTGCGCGCAGCAGCCAAGATCAGATCAGCAAGCGGTTCGTATAGATCCACATGGATACTAGTTTCTGGTTCATTAAAGACCATGAACGAACATGGTCGTGGAGTGAGCAGTGCAGCAAGCAAACAAAGATATTGAAGAGTTCCATCGGACAACTCGCGCACACCTAACCGACGATAAAGACCCGGAACAATCATGCTCAAAGACAAATTCCCTTCATCCCAGTCAATCTCTATAGATGAGCCTGGAAACGCGTTTTCGACATGAGTATCAAAGGCATGGCGATCGCTGATCGAACGAATCGTTGCTATGGCCGCTGCAAGATCTCTGCCGTCGTTGTTCAAAATCGGCGTAATGGTGGCGAGTTGATTGTCTCGAATTGGTGACTGCAAATCTGTTCGAAAATCATGATAAAAACGCCAATCCATGAACAATGAACGGAGAGTGGACAGCTCAGGAAACTTTTGAGGCTCTCGCAGTTCAGACAAAACTGACTCACTATCGTGTACATCTCCAGGATACTGAACAGTTCGCCCCTCAAAGTTCTTTGCAGTAATCGCTTTACCCTTTCGAGCCAAAATATCGATCTTTTTCTTGCCAGCCAGTAACTGAACTTTCTCAACTTTGATATCCGGATCGTCTTTGAACAGATTTAAGCCGGCATCAAATTGTTCAGGTATGAAGTTACCGAAGTTATCCATACCATCGTTGTCCATCATTCGTTGATTGGCAGCAATTTTTCCAAACTCGATTTCGAATGCCAATTCGTCAAACGAGACAGCGAGTTTAGCGCGATGCTCTTCTTGTTTTTTCCAATCTCCAGCCCAGAGCAAAGAACGAACACCGCCTTCCTCTGCAATTCTCCTGGCGAACTGACCGTTAGCCGCGCTGGCGAGAAGTTGAATCGCCTGATAGACATTACTTTTCCCGCAGCCATTTGCACCGACTAAAATCGTCACTCCAGCTAGCTCTAGCTGAATGTCTCGCAAAGAGCGATAGCCTTGAATTTCAATCTTGCGAATTCGCATTTCTATTCTCGACTAATTTCCATCGCGGTCCATTGGTCCGGAAAGGATGTTTTTAAAACTAGGAGTGTAGAGGTGATTGTCTGTCACCAGGCAGCCGGCAAAACAATTATGCACTCCAGGACTTATGATCGACATTATACCTAGAGCGAAAAGGAAAATTGAAAGTAGCGCGACGATTGCTCTGATGACTATGGCGCCACTAGCATCGAGCACCGCAGATGACAGAAGAACGCAGGCAGCGACGACGATTGCCGATGGAATAATTTTCAATAGATGTCGAACGATTGCCCTATGCCACGTCAATCTTCCCCCCTCGAAATCCGTGACTCTTAGCCTGAAAACGGATTTTCCGAGAGTGGATTCTTGGGGCGAGCTTTCCATCAGCGAATGATAAAGACAATTGACAATCACCACCACCGATACCGCAACGGAAATGCCAATTTCAGGGTGAGAAAGCGGAGAAGCAAGCGCAAGCAGGTCGATCTCTTGACCAGAAATCACCAACATCGAGAGACAGGCAGTGATCAGCACCGGTCCAAGACACACAAAGAGCGCATCAGCAACGCCAATTGCAAAAGTAATAATAATCAGCGGTTGCCACTGACTCATTTCAAAAACAAAGTGTGTAGGGCTGCCACCACATGCGATATCGACACCATTTGCCACAACGAAAACAAAGAAGGCGCTAATGCAACCGACAACTGATGCATCAATCATTTGAGCGATCAGTCGCTGTTGTGGATTCGCTGGCAGCCACTCAGTCATCTGAGCTTTATGAGACTGCAACTGTGCAGAGGTCATTTTGTCTTTTTCCGCCAAATCTTCAAGCCGAAGTTTTTCATAAACCTTCGATCGTTCCGAATAGAGCTCAATCATTTCTTCGTGAGAAGCCAACCCTATAGCGTTGTTGTAATCAAGAATGGCCTTGTCGTCATGCCCGATTAGATGGTTGGCGCGCGCTCGCCGACTGAGTAACTCGACCATCAGGGTTCGTTCAAGACCAGGTTTAATCGTTGCAGTCACAAACGAAATTATCTTTTGCTGTTCATTTAGCTCTCGATAAGAATCGACCAGCCTCAGACAATCGAAGTGGTACCACCGCCTGGCGGGCTCGATCGCAATCGACTTTTCAAGATCAGCGGTGGCTTGCTCGTAATTGTTCATCAAGTAGAACGCCCAAGCTCGTAGAGCGAAGGTTCCGGCATCACGAGGGGAGAGTTCGAGCTTGACGGTGCAATCTTCTATAGCGCCGTCCAGATCGTCGAGACATAGGCGCGTGTATGCCCGGAGCCCATAGTTATAAGCCATTCCCGGCGACAACTCGATTCCCCGGTTAATACATCGCTCTGCATCTTTGAAACGCAGCAGCACGACATTAACCAAGCCGGTCAATCCATATAGATAAGCTCGTAGACCGTCAAATCGCATTGAATTCTGAATAATCGTCATGAGTGCATTTTATATTCACCGAATATCGCCCAGGCTAATCTGAGCCGCGCCAGCCAAGCTCTTGATGTCCCAAGAGCCATCATAACTACATGTTTTATGTTTTATCTGCCTCCAATTGTGATCGTTTTGGTCGCCTATAAATCCCCGCAACCTGACGTCCCAGTTGACGATCTGGCCAGATACTATTAACCTTGCATAATAAAGTTCACGTGCTTGAACCTTCGTAGTTTAGTCCACGATTGCTAAAATAAAAGCCGATTCGATTGGCTGGAACACAGATCGTCCAACATTGGACCAATCGTATATAACTTACTACATGGCACAAACGAACTGGCGGAAAAGTAATTGGATCCTGCATTACAACCAATGAATCAACCACCCCGACCACCCTCGGTCTTCAGACCTCGCACTGTACTGTGTGAGAGACACGAACTTATTCGCTTCGGTTTGAAACGAGTAGTGTCCGAAGTCGTCGAAATCGTTGGCGAAGCCGCTGACGGCATGGCTGCGACAGAAATCATCCGCCGGATGCGACCAGACTTCATCATCATGGACGTCGATCTGGATGTTTTGAACGGTGTTGAAGTTTGCCGCAGAGTCAGTCAGGAGCTACCAAACTCACACGTTCTAGTTCTCACCGACTCGTACCACGCCACCAAGTATCACAACCAGCTCATCCGCGCAGGCGCCCGTGGCTTCTGCCTTAAGAGTTCCGGTCCAAGAACTCTTTTCGAAGCTATCGAGCAGGTCACACGCGGCTTGCCATACTGCGATCCGAAGATTACGCAACTGGTCAAGCAACAGCCGACCACCAGCATGCCCAATTCCAGTCTCACAGATCGTGAAATTGAAGTTCTCATCCGATTGGATTTGAGAAACAAAGAAATCGCTGAAGAACTAGATATGAAGCTCCGTACGGTGGAGAAACATATCGAGTGTATCCTCGCGAAATTGAAAGTTCCAACCCGAACTGCTGCGGCTCTCAAGGCTGTACAGCTTGGTTACGTGCTCCTGCCGAAGATGCCTGGACGCGACCCTGTGACCGGCATCAGCCACGAGCAAACGGTTGCCGAGCTCCAAGCTGAGCTTGCCATTGCTAACGAGCACCTGAAGGCGCTTCTGAGACAGAACGAACTGCTCAAAGAAGCTCTCAACGAAAAGCTGCGCATGAGACCAAGAGACGACAACGATCCAAACCAGCCCCGGAGATAGTCGGTTATCTCTTCCAGACCGTTATCGGTGGTTCGCTAGGAGCGAGCTTCTCTAAGTAGCCAACCATATTGATCGAAAATAAGTCTGAATTCGCTCACTCTCGGAACTTGCTCCGGTCACTAATCTACGATTAACAAACGTTCCTGGCGGTCAATTTCTGCGCGCATATCTTCGGAAACGAGAATGTCAGCAATCGAGTATCCATCGACTTGCCCACTAACCGCATAGTCGATCACGTTGATGATATTCAGCCCAATAGCCGCTATGTAGGCGGGATTGGACGATTCTCGATAATCCAAGAAGTGAGCGATCGAACACAAGAACTCAGTGAGACTGGGGATATAGCGAACTTTTCTTTCCGAATCCTCATAGAGCAGTTCCTCGAGTTCTTCCAAACTCGACCTCAAAACCTCAGCACTGCCCTCCAGTCCGTCGACGATCAGGCTGATTAACTCACGCTCCCTGTCGGTCAACTCGTTCTGGATCGCGCCCCTTGCTTCTATATTGAGTGCCCTGACAGTTTCGCAAGCAAAAGACATCCGAGAATCCTCTGCCGCCGTCGCTGCAGCATGCTCGATCCATTCTTCGTATTCGGAATAATTCAATTTCGTGTGCTGATGAAATTTGAAGGGTCGATGAGTTTCAGGAGTTATGAAATTCATACCGTGCCATTGTGTAAGTTAAACGACCACTCCTTTCCTTGTTAATATCAGCCAATTCCCCCAATAGACTGGACTTCCAGTGATTCAAGCAGTTGCCTTAAGCAAATGTCCTTGGCGCATATTGACATTTCTGCTAAGCTCTCAGCCTCGATAGAGTCAGCTTCTCCGAACATATTTCCATCATGGTTGCAGTGTCAAAATTAAATCAAATGCAACGCCCCTCAAGGTCACACGCAGCACCTGACAGAACGCGGCAAGCAATGCTCGCTTTAACTTTGATTCTGGCGACCAGTGCGAGTTTTAGCGTAGTACCACCATTGGTGCCCCCTGCTCACGCGGCGGATGGAAAACAGACTACGACAAAAGAAGCCGCCAATAACATGCCGTCGGAAAGCGCATCGAAAGTGGCTCCAGCGAAGAACGCGACCCTGCCGCCTCCATTTCCGATTGGCAATAAAGTCAGTCGCACAGTTCAGCAAGTCACCGGCATCAATTGGCTTACAGGTGTCGTCGCGGGAAAAGTGGCTGGAGCTGTCATTCACCACAAGGTTGGTGGCAAAGTAAAAGTCAAAGTTAAGACTTATAGCTTCACCGATCTGATGGCGGGCAAAGTGAAGGCCGTAGACGTCAGCCTCAAGAACGCTCAGGTAGAGGGCGTTCAAGTAGGTTCAGTACACGCCTCGGTCAAAGACCCGGTGTGGTTTTCTCCCTTTAAAGGCAAGAATAAAAAACGCGGGCTCAACAACCCGGTCAATATTTCCGTAGCCGGAGACGTTACTAAAGAAGACGTAACCAAGGCGCTCGCCACACAGGAAATCACCAAGGCAATTCGCGGATTTAAACTCGATCTGCCTGGTCTAGGCGATGCCGAGTTGGAAGTTTTAAAACCACAAGTTGAAATTGAAAAAGGTCTCGTCAAAATCGCCGGAACGCTTGTCACTAAAGGCGCTAGCGAAGATACCGGAGTTCCGCTCAAAATTGAGGCGACCCCAAAGCTGGTGGCAAACAACGAGATCGTTCTTGATAATTTAAAAGTGGAATCTGCCCGAATCGTTGAACCTGAGAAGTTCTCAGCGTTCATTTCCGACCTGATAAATCCGATTGTCAGATTCAGTCGATACGACAGAAAGACCCATGCATTCAGGCTTTTAGCGCTTGATGTCAACGATGATTTAGTGAAAGGCGAAGGCAATCTTCTCCTGGTTCCAAAAGACTATAAGCCGCAAGTAGCAAAGCCTGCGCCTTCGATGTAATCTAGTTCGGTACGATCGAACACGTTGACAAGACAAACGGCAATTAAAAAAACTGCTAAATGGTAGAAATGATGCGATGCATCATCTGTTCGAAAACAAACTAGACTGGAGCAGCAGATGAATAATTCAAGACTGGAAACCAGAGGACTCGCAGCAGGACTGGTGATCGGAGTGCTGGCGACAAGCGTGAGTGCGTGTGGATTCATTCCGCTTGGTAGTCCATTTGGTGGCACCCAAACTAAAAGCAGCATTGAAGGAAAGGTCGTGCCACGCGGCAAGTCGTTGAATGTATGGTTTGTAAAAGAGGAAGCCAACAATATTGAATTGACAGCAGTTTCTCGTCCGAAGACTACTTCTGATCCTCTGACTGGAGCTATTGAAGAGCTTCTTCAAGGTCCGGACGCGAATGACGATACGGCCGGCATCGGTACGGAAATTCCGAGAGGTACGATTTTACTTGGCGTGAAACGCAATGACGGTTCCGTAGAAGTCAATCTTTCCAAGCGCTTCGCCGCCGGTGGCGGTCCAACCTCGCTGGAAACGCGTCTGCAGCAGTTAGCGCGCACGGTTAAGGACCTCGAGGGCGACATCGACGTTTTCGTCAACATCGAAGGCGAGCGGTTGACCGCCTCCAGCGCCGACGGTCTGGAAATTGCCCAACCAATCGACATCAGACAGTTCAACTAAAACTGTCAGGTGTAAGATTCCGTAACACGAAACCACCTCGGAGCGAATAAGGGCGAAAGCTCTGTTATGATGAGATGTTCGTGTTCAAAAAATTATTCAAATTGGAAGTCGGTCATGAAAGAAGGCATTCATCCTAAGTATTTCAAGGTTGTAGCATCCTGCGTCTGCGGCGGAGAAGTTGATTTGGGCTCCACCCAAGAAAACATCCGTGTAGAAATCTGCAGCAGCTGCCACCCGTTCTATACCGGTCAACAGAAGATTGTTGACACGGAAGGACGCGTAGACAGATTCGTTAAGCGCTACGCTAAAGTCAAACCTGAAGAAGCAAAAGTCTAGATAAGTCGTTTCTTATCAAACTTCCAGAACCTGGCAATTTTATTGCCGGGTTTCTGTTCTTTTTTAAGTAGCCAAGCGTTTTATACTGAAAGTCGACCAACCCGACGATTTCTTTGGAAGGTGAACAGATGCTCGCGCAGGGAAATAAATTGAACGTAAAAGATCGCCTGATTGTGGCCCTCGACGTTTCATCGATTGATGAAGCAAAACAGATCGTTAAGGATCTCAGGGGCGAAGTAGGCATGTTCAAAATGGGTCTCGAGTTGTTCGCCAGCTGCGGACTGTCCCTCTTCGAGATGATGCGAGAAGAAGGCATCAACGTGTTTTTCGACGGTAAATTTCACGACATCCCAAACACTGCCGCTCAAGCATCGCGCAATATCACCCGTCAGGGTGTCGCCATGTTCAATGTGCATGCCACTGGTGGCGGTGCCATGATGAAAGCAGCGGCAGAGGCCTGCCGGGAAGCCACAGAACAGAATAAGCTGGCGAAACGTCCGATTCTAATCGCGGTGACTGTGCTGACCAGCATTAGCCCCGACGTTTTAAAAGATGAGCTTCAAGTCGGTGAGGAAGTGATGGACTACGTCACCAGACTGGCATTGTTGTCCAAAAACAGCGGACTGGATGGTGTTGTCGCATCAGCGAAAGAGGCGTCAGCAATCCGAAAAGCTTGTGGAAGTGAATTCTTGATCGTAACTCCGGGCATCCGCCCACAATGGGCAGCGACCGACGATCAAAAACGCATCGTCACGCCGTCACAAGCCATCAAAGACGGTGCCGACTACCTGGTGATTGGCCGACCAATTACCGGTGCGAAGGATCGAAAAGCTGCTGTTCAAAAAATCGTAGAAGAGATTGAGTCAGCCGTTTAGCTCTAGAGCGATCGAACCACAGACTAAGC
>CAZRMH010000332.1:0-9261 GCA_964600935.1 uncultured Candidatus Obscuribacterales bacterium | reverse complement strand
GAACAGCGCTGTCCCGTTGCCGATGTCGCGCTTTGCACGAAGGCGCACGACATCGCAATATGAATGCGCGAATTCTGCGCAGGTGAGATCGCGAATGTCTTTCAGAACCAGACCATCGGCTTCGATGATTGACTTTTGGGTGGCTGTAAGTTCACTGCACAAGGTCGCTTGAGCTTTTCGTTGTTCCAGCAAGTCATCGAGTTTGGTCAAAACCGCTCGGAAATTTTCAAGGCTAGTTTCAAGTGACAAGCCTTGTTTGGCAAGACGTTTATCATGGACTTTGTCGATCACCGATTCAGTTAAAGTGCCACCAACAACGATGGACGCTCCGATCAGATTGATGATGTGACCGGATTTGAGAAAAGACCGAGGCGCTTGCGACGGATTGTTGATGTAGTTGAAACGAGACGCTGCGATACAAATCATTCCGGCATTAGTCAATGAAGAATCGGCCATTCGATAGGCAAAGTATCGCCACGACTTTCCTTTCCCGGGTGTAAACCAGGTCATGTGAAAGTTCGTACTGAGCTTCATCAGCTGAATCTGAAGTTTGACAATGTCGTTTGTCGTCTGCTCGAGGTTGGTGAGCGGGGTCGCGGACTGTTGCAGCGGGGGTGACATCGATTGTTGCGACGCAGTTTGTTGGTCGGCATCGACTTTGGATATATCCGACGGCTTTTCATTGCCGATAGCGGTCGGTGACGAACCAGGAACAACCAGTTTTTCTGTCCGCAGTTCTGCCGGGACGTAGTATTTATCTACTTCTTGTGCGAGGCAGCTTGTCACATTGCATGCTAGAACCGCACTCATCGCGATGCTGAGTTTCAGTTTATTCGCGTTATGAAATGAAAAGTGCGCTTGCAATTAGATTCTCTAGTCAGTAGTTTATGTAAATGAGGAAATTAATTAGGCAATTCTACTAAGTTCTTTTGAATCCTTTTGTGAGAAGAGGTTAGTCGGAACATCGGTTTTTGAGGAGGCAGCGTGGCGAACGATCTTGATTTCACTCCTGGTGGCGGTGACATCACTCAAAATACCATCGAGAGAAGCAACGAAAAAAGATGGATTGGAGTCGTTCTTTTAGACCAGGCCGCGCCGGATCTCAAATACAGCTATCCCCCCGCCGAGTCGACCGTGACCACCCCGCCGGCGATGGGACCGCTTGTGGACTCGGTTTTCAAAGATGGACCGGCTGATTCGGCAGGGATTGTTGCCGGCGATCAGATTGTTGAAATCGATGGCGCCCCAATAGATTCAGCTGAGCGCTTCAGTGCCACGCTGCAAACCCGCGCAATTGGTGAGATCGTTGCCTTGATGATCAATCGCGACAACACTCAAATTTTGATCAAGGTCAAAGTTGGAATAAAAGAAACGGTCGCTTAACCGTCAGTTTTGAAACACTGCATATGGTGGCAGTGAGAGTTTACTGCAACGAACGCGTCAGCGGAGTCCGCCTGAGCAAACCCATGTTTCGCCAGTTACCCATGAAGCTTCGTCAGAGGCTAGGTAAGCAACGACTGGAGCTATGTCGTGCGGGTTGCCGATGCGACCTAGTGGTGTCATCGCTTCAATTCTTTTGAAAAACTCAGGATCTTCGAATGCTTCGGTTCCTTCAGTTTTCACGGCGCCCGGATTGACTGAGTTGACTCGAATCTTTCGTGGACCGAGTTCTTTCGCGAGGCACTTTGTGAGCGTGTCTACGGCGCCTTTGGTCGCGCTATAGACTGCTGCTCCTGGAGGAGCAAAAGTGCTAACAACAGAGCTTATGTTTACGATGGCACCGCCAGCGGTATCGAAATGTTTGACGGCTTCCTGAGTAGTTAGCAATAAACCAAGAACATTTAGATTGAATTGCTCATGAAAATGCTCTTCGGTTATCTCTTCCAGCGGAAGCCATTTGTACATTCCTGCATTGTTGACGAGGATGTCGATTTTTCCGAATGCTTTTTTCGCGTCGGCAAAAAGTTTGACGATATCGGCTTTCTTTGAAACATCAGCTTGTATGGCGACTGCTTTTCCACCATTGTCTTCAATCTCTTTGACAACCTTGTCAGCGCCAGCTCTGCTGGATGCGTAGTTCACGACAACTGATGCGCCTTCGGATGCCAGGCGGCGAGCGATTTCTGCGCCGATACCTTTCGATGCTCCAGTGACGACGGCTACTTTGTTTTCCAGTCTTTTCATAAAAGGTCCCTGATTGGTATGTTGATTGATGAGTTGGTCGATAGGTTGATTGATAAGTTGTGCGTCTACATTTGACCATAAGCTGACTGTAGATAAGTGGATTATTGTTTCTAATAACCTGGCATAATTTTAGGTTGAGAATTCTCACATCCAGTTAGCTCATGTCTGCTGACAAGGATGCGTTCGGAGGTGAATAAATTGGAAAAGAAGCTTAGCGAAGAGATGAAAGATCGACTTCGCGGCGCCATCTGGGGTGCCTGTTGCGGAAGTTCGCTCGGCGGAAGTTGCGTGGGGCTGAATCACAAAGAGATTCTTGCGACCGCCGGAATTTCTGTTTTGCGCGATTTTGTGCCGGGATTGTCAAAGAGCCAGATGCCCGATCACAAAGCGGGCGATATTCACGCAGACGCTGAACTGGGGCTGGCGCTGGCTGAAACGCTAATTGCTTCGGGCGGCAAGCTTCAACCGCAGGAGCTGAAAGGTCGCTACACCCAGCTTCTTGAGTGCAATGACTTCTTAGAAGGCGGACCAGGACCATTGTGTCTGGCTGCACTTCGACGCATGGCTGATGAAAGTCCACTGGTCGATGATGAGCCCGAGAGCACTCACGTCAGCGGCGCTGCACGGGCCTTTCCAATCGGCTGTCTGCCAATCGACCAGGAGTCGCGCAAGCAGCTTGCCATGACGCAAGCCGGCATGTCTCACAGCAATACGTCAGTGGCTGCGGCATCGACCGTAATTGCTGACCTGGTTCACAACTTTATTATTGGCGAAAGAATCGAAACCGAAAGTCAGGTTCGTAATTTCGTTCATAAGGAATTCGCTCTCGCCAAGACCATCGACGAAAGATTCGCCGATTTCTGGGACGACATCGCGCCAGACTTGGACTATTCGAAGCCCGCTGAAGATTTGCCTTACTCGCTGGTTAACGTTCAATCGAGCGTCAACGAGTGCGTTCCAACCTCGGTCGGCATATTTTTGATTTACAGGCATAACCTGGAAGAGGCTATCTGTGCGGCTGCCCGCGTGGGCGGAGACACCGACACCGCCGCTTGCATCGTCGGAGCGCTGGCTGGGGCTTATCATGGCGCCAGTAAGATTCCATCTCGTTGGATCGACCAAATTCACGAGCGTGAGCGCATCGAGAAGGTGATCGACGGTTTGCTTGCGCTTTGGCAATAAGCGCGTGGTCACTCCGCAGGTTTCGATATCCGAACTTCGCCAGGCGGCACGGATACGCTCACTCTGTTGCGCACGAACGCACGGGCGCACGAACGGACGAACGCACGGGCGCACGAATAGACTCGGTTCGCACCGCGGCCTGGATAGCTCGGCTCGTTATGCCAGGTGACGGAAATAGCTAAACTCGGTTCGCCCGGACGCGGAGTGCTCGTTTCGCCAGGCGGCACGGATAGCAAGACTCAATCGTGAGGCATGGAGCGCTCGGCGCGTTTAGCCCGGCGCGCGGGAAGCTCGGCTCGCCGAGGCAGTGCAAGTTTCTTTCGAACTGTCTTATATCGGATCCACAGAATGAATAGAACGATAAATGTGCATTCTCGATCAGTCTCAGGCTGAGAAGTGCTTCAGTTGTGAGGATTGAGAAGTTTAGGCAAAAAAAACTTTCGCTGCCAGAAAATCTCCAAATCGCGATCGGATACAGGCCGTCCGAAAACCCTGATACAGTCGGGGGTCTTTTCTTCCCTATAAATTTGCCTCTTTGAAATTGCGCTCAAAACGTAATGTTTTCGGTCCACCTATATTGGATCTCTGGAATAGATTCACCAGTTGATTTTAAAAAAAATCTATCAAAGTGGCTATGGATACTTGGTCTCGGATGAATTTATTGGTGTTTGCCAGATCGCGATTTGGAGATCGAGTATAAGGAGTTTAAGAAGGGTTTAGATCAGCGTAGCCCGAGTCGACTAAGGTCGCTTGAGTCGCCCGAGTTGCACGAGTTGATTAAGTCGGCGGAGTCGATTGGTTGAGTCGCCCGAGTGTTTGTTAGTCGGCGGAGTCGATTGGTTGAGTCGCCCGAGTTTTTGTTAGTCGGCGGAGTCGATTGGTTGAGTCGCCCGAGTTTTTGTTAGTCGGCGGAGTCGATTGGTTGAGTCGCCCGAGTTTCCTGAGTCGGCAGTGTCGATTGGCTGAGTCGCCAGAGTCGCCTGGAGACCCTAAAGGCTTTGCGCCGTTTTTGCGCGCTTGTCCGGGCAATCTCACGAACAGTCGACTGAGTTACAGGATTTTATATATTTGGATTGGCTTAATAGGTTTAAGACGGTCCTGGTTTATTATGTCGTGTCGGCTAACCAGGTTCGACTGGACTATCCGATCGTTCCCTCTGGCGCTAAGCGCCTCGTGTACACACGTTAAAGGATTGAGAACATGACCACCAACACAATGCCCGTTCGCGAAGAGGAAAAGAAGAAATTGAAAGATCAGGTTGCACTTATTACCGGTTCCGGAAGAGGAATTGGTCGCTCGATCGCCGAGGCATTCCTCAAAGAAGGCGCCAAGGTTGTCATTTCAGATATTAATGAAGAAACATGCAAAGCCACAGCTAAAGAACTCAAAGACGCGGGCGGAGAAACCCTCGGTTTGGTTTGCGATGTAACTAAAACGGAAAGCATTGAGACTCTTATAGAAGGAGTGATGAAGGAGTGGGGACGCGTCGACGTTCTCGTCAACAACGCCGGCATCACCAGAGACAATTTGATCATGCGTATGTCGGAAGACGAGTGGCAGATGGTTATCGACACCAACCTGACCTCGGCTTTCAAAGTTTCCAAAGCCGTTCTCAAGGTTATGAGCAAGCAGCGCAGCGGTCGCATTATCAACATTGCTTCCACTACCGGTGTTCATGGCAACTTCGGTCAGGTCAACTACGCAGCCGCCAAGAGTGGACTTATTGGTTTCACCAAAACCGTTGCTCTTGAATACGCCAGCCGCAATATCACCTGCAATGCTGTCGCTCCTGGATTTATCGACACTGACATGACCAAAAAATTAAAAGAGGAAATTATTAACGGAATTCTCAGTAAAGTTCCGCTAGGTCGGATGGGATCTCCGGACGACATTGCAGCCGCTGTGTTGTTCTTTGCCGGTCCTGGTTCCTATGTCACCGGTCAGACATTGGAAGTCAATGGCGGCCTGTATACGTAAAGTAGCGTAAGAATTGAGAGGCGCGCGAGAATGATTGTTGATAGCCGACGTGATATTCTAGTTGCCCTTGGCACGGCTTAGTAGCCAATAATTTAGCGTGCCTGTCGGTTCGAACTTTGGGGGTTTAAGAGTAATGGATGAGAAGGAAGCCTTCGAACGGGTCAAGAAGGTGGCCGTTGCCCAATTGAACGTCAACGTAGATGAAGTGAGTATGGAAGCGAGTTTCACAAAAGATCTCGGCGCTGATTCACTCGATCAGGTTGAACTGGTGATGGCACTTGAAGAAGAATTCGGAATGGAAATTCCGGACGAAGAAGCCGAGAAAATCACAACTGTGGGCGAAGCAGTCAAATATATCTCGGGCCACCTTTAAATTCGTCGAAATACGGATTTGATTGGCAGATGAATTCCGGAATAAGAGGCGTTTGACGCCTCTTTGTACGGTTGGTTTATTTGCTCTGGAATCAGGATCGAAATGACTAAACGGCGCGTAGTTGTAACAGGAATCGGAACAGTCACCTCTCTTGGAATTGGCAAAGACCAGTTCTGGGAGGGGATTGTTAACGGTCGCTCCGGGATCCGCCCGGTCACTCTGGTCGAAGAGAAATATCGATCGGCTTGTCGTATCGCGGGTGAAATCACCGAGTTCGACGCTTCGAAATACATGGATTTCAAAGCGATCAAACGTTCGGATCGATTTATACACTTCGCTATTGCGGCAGCAAAATTGGCAGTTGAAGATGCCAAAATCGATTTGTCGAAAGACGTTCCTGAGCGGGTTGGTGTCGTGATTGGCAGCGCCGCGGGTGGATTTGGATCGATTGAAACGCAATTCAAGGTTCTGACTGAAAGAGGTCCGGATCGTTGCTCACCATTCACGGTGCCGATGATCATTGTCAACATGGCGGCCGGTTGGGTCTCCATGCTGCACAACGCGAAAGGACCAAACCTCTGTCAAGTAACTGCCTGTGCGACTTCTACTCATTCAATCGGCGATGCGGCCAGCTTGATCGAACGCGATTATGCTGACGTCATGTTCGCTGGTGGATCTGAAGCACCGATAGTATCGCTGGTGATGGCAGGCTTCGCGTCTGCAAGAACCTTATCAACGCGAAATAACGAGCCGGAAAAAGCGAGTCGTCCTTTCGACAAAGGTCGAGATGGCTTCGTAATGGGCGAAGGCGGCGCCGTTCTCATTCTTGAAGAATTGGAACACGCCAAAGCGCGCGGCGCAGATATTTATGCTGAGATTGTCGGATACGGCATGACCGGTGACGCGTACGACATCGTCGCGCCTTGCGCAGACGGTGATGGCGCCGGTCGCGCAATGCAACAAGCTCTGGATCAGGCTGGCATCAAACCTGAACAAGTCGACTATATAAATGCTCACGGTACATCAACACCACTTGGTGATATTGCTGAAACCCGAGCGATAAAGTCAGTCTTCAAAGAGCATGCCACCTCGCAAAAATTACTTATCAGCTCGACGAAGTCGATGACTGGTCACCTGCTCGGCGCGGCCGGTGCAATCGAAGCGGCAGCAACAGTGCTCGCCATCAAGCATTCGATCGTTCCTGCCACGATTAATTTGGAAGACCAAGATCCGGAATGCGATCTCAATTACGTTCCAAATAAATCTTTGACCGGGCAGAATTTGAGTTACGCCATGTCGAATAGTTTCGGCTTCGGCGGCCATAATGGCAGTCTGTTGTTCAAGAAGTACGAGTAGGTAACGTTTAAGCTGTACGACTAGAAACGTTCAAGTCGTACGAACTGAGTAAACCTCTTCTACTTCACTGTCCGGATCGGCATTAAGAAACTGTCCGGGATTTGAGAAAAAAGAACACTTGACTGTCCGGATTGGCAATAAAAATGACTGACCTTATCGGTAAAACTATCACTGAAATCAAAAAGCTGATTAGCTCTAAGGAGCTCTCAGCGCGCGAAGTGGCGGTCAGTCATATCGAGCACGCCAAGCGCAACGACAAAGACACGAACGCATTTATATGTTTGACTGAAGAACTCGCTTTGAAACAAGCGGACGCTGTCGACAAAAGTATTGCCAGTGGCGGAGAACTTCCAGCGCTGGGCGGAGTGCCGATCACGCTGAAAGATAACATTTGCGTTCCCGGTTATCCGACAACTTGCGGAAGCAAAATTCTCGAGAATTACATTCCGCCATATCAAGCAACTACCGCGAATAAACTTTTCGAAGCTGGCGCGGTGTGCATCGGCAAAGGCAATCTCGATGAGTTCGCGATGGGATCGTCTAATGAAAACTCTGCTTATTCGAAGACTCGCAATCCCTGGAATCTGAAAAAAGTTCCCGGCGGGAGTTCTGGAGGACCGGCTGTAGCTGTGGCTTCTGGGTACTCGACCGTTGGTTTCGGATCTGATACCGGTGGATCGATCAGATTGCCGGCATCCTTTTGCGGCATTGTCGGAATGAAACCAACTTATGGTTTGGTTTCCCGATACGGTCTGGTGGCATATGCCTCAAGTCTCGATCAAATCGGACCCTTCGGATTGTCGGTAGAAGATTGTGCGCTTGCCCTTGCTGTTATTACTGGCAACGATCCGAAAGATTCGACGTCAATTCGAGATCCATTCGGCAAATTCAACCTGAAAAAATATCCAACTTTAGATATGGCGTTTGCCAAATCATTAGCCGCTCATGATGGCTCTCTGAAGGGAACCAAAGTTGGTGTTTTAAACGATTTGCTCGGTGAAGGTTTAGAACCCGAAGTCAGGGCTGCCACCGAGAACAGTATCAAAGTATTTCGTGATCTCGGCGCCGAAGTCGATGAAGTGAAAGTCGAGCACCTCGATATTGCGCTGCCTGTTTATTACATCATTGCGACTGCTGAAGCTAGTGCAAACCTCTCTCGATACGATGGTGTCAGATATGGTGCACGCGACGAGAAGGCGCAAGATTTGATGTCAATGTATTTGTCAACGCGACAAGCTGGTTTTGGCGATGAAGTGAAACGCCGGATCATGCTTGGTACCTACGCTTTGAGCACCGGATACTACGACGCTTATTATAAAAAAGCGCAGCAAGTTAGACGTTTAATCAAAGAAGCTTTCGATAAAGCATTCGAAAAATACGATGTGCTGATTTGTCCGACGTCACCAACTGTGGCGTTTGGTTTGGGCGAAAAGACCGATGATCCGTTAACAATGTATTTGAGCGATATCGCCACCATCCCGATTAACCTGGCTGGACTTCCTGGAATTTCCGTGCCCTGTGGATTTGGCCGAGAAGGACTGCCAATCGGCATGCAGATGGTCGGTCCTCAGTTATCTGACGCACGTCTTCTGACAATTGCCCATGCTTTCGAAAAGGCTGGAGATTTTTCTACAAAGAGATCGCCTATCATCGAGGCTTACTGCGCGGCGAAATAGCCATTGGTTAGCGAAGTTATTCTGAAATACCGCATGATTTGCTAATCTTTCACTGCGCCGCGAAGTCGCAAAATTGGTCAGCGATTCAGAGGCGACGAAGCCAATGTTGAGAGTTTCTGAGAAAGTGTTCACTCGATCGCGCTCGTATTTCCTGGCGGTTACGGGTCGATGTATTGGGCACGACCTTGAAGAATGTTTTCAAATAACAACAATGAGCAAAAATCTAACAGGTGAAGACAATTGTCAAGAAGGCTCATGTTTCCGACCCTACGCAGCGCTTGCAAATGTTCATGCCAAGATGTTCTTTTTCTTAGAAATCTTCGGCACTTTGGGGCTGCTGACAAGGTCATTAATCTCGTAGACTATGGACCGGCCAACTGAGGAAAGTTGTAATGCAAATGGACCGAAAACTCTCGCTAACCGCCAATATAATCATCGCCGCCGTTTGTGCGGGTATCGCGCAGCCTGCACTGGCTGGCTCCAATGATTTCTTTGGAACCACAGTTCCCGAGG
>CAZRMH010000331.1:0-9288 GCA_964600935.1 uncultured Candidatus Obscuribacterales bacterium | reverse complement strand
CAATTCAAATACAGCTTTAGCAATTGTAGTTTTGTCGAGTCTGATACAAGCGTCAGGTCTCGAACAACAATCGGCTCTACGGTTAAACGAACGAAAACCAATGCCACCGCAGATGGTGGACTATACAAGATACGATGATGTGATTGAACTGGATTGCGAAGAGAAACCGAATTATATCAACTTCGAAGGCGTACAACTCAAGCCGGTCGTGCGCGTTCGCGCTTCTTGCAAGTGTGACACGAGACATAACCAATTCGCACCAGAAATTAAATATCAAGATTTATGGTTTAAACATGGCACACCAATCGGTACTAGACATTTCATATCCACACCAATAAAGGAACGACACCGAATTGGAATATTCATCAAAAATCAGGATTCGCTAAACGACGCTGAGATAGCCGCATGTGCGGGTGCTGTTATCAAATTACGTCTGGAAGCATCGTTGAATAAAAATGTTATTGATACGGTAAGAATTCCGAGCTACATGTACGAACGAATGAAATTGGAATTGCAAAAGCAAAATTTTCTCTCCTATCGAGAAAACAGCCTATATGTCAAAACGCTAATCGCTATCCCACTTGAAACAGAGGTAGGGAAGCGCGAAGTGATGTGTTACATCTCGCCGAATCGATAGGACGGCGCAAATATATTTTTTCGAATAGAATGAAATGACAATCGCCAGGTGTAACCTTGCCTCTGACTTTTCGATCGAATGCTACCGTCTTAACGCTAGGCGCGATTATTCTAATCGTCCAAATTTTTTCCGCCCCTGATTCGGCGGCACAACCTAATCTACGTCAATCAACGATATCGGTTAATGGTTCGCAGTTTCTAGTCAAAATTGGAGACGGCGATCTCAGTTTGAGTTCAGAAGAGGTGAACAGTTATGTTCGCGACGCAGCGCGCGCAGTCGTAGCGTACTACGGAAGATTCCCCGTTTCCAAAACAGTTGTGGCAATTGCGCCCAGCGATGACGATGGAGTGGGTTTCGCGACATCGACACATGAGGACGCGGGTGGTTATGGTTTGATCGAAATAGACATCGGCGCCTATGCCACTAGAGGCGACCTTGAGAACAGCTGGACATTGACTCACGAAATGATGCATCTGGCATTCCCCATTGTGGCTCGACGCCACCGATGGCTTGCTGAAGGCATCGCCACTTACATTGAACCGATTGGAAGAATGCGGATAGGCAAACTGACGCGCGAAGAGGTTTGGGGCGACCTGGCGAAGAACTTGCAGAAAGGACTACCAAGCGAAAATGATAGCGGCGGCCTGAATTACGCACGAGGCTACGGCCGAATTTATTGGGGCGGCGCTTTGTATTGCCTGATTGCCGACGTTGAGATTCGCAAACGCACAAACAATCGTATGGGCTTAGAACAAGCCTTGAGAGCAATCGCGAACGAAGGCGGTACGGCCGCCTCAAACTGGGGCGCTGTCCAATCTCTCAGAGTCGGAGATGCAGCAATTGGGTCTCAAGTCCTCGAACACCTCTTCAATGATATGTCGGAAAATCCAAGAACCGTCGACATTCGAAAGATGATGCGGGAGCTAGGAATTAGGCGCCAGGGAAATGTCACCAATATTGATGACGCTGCGCCGCTTGCCCACATCCGCCGAGCAATCGAAGGGAAAATTATTTAGTCAAATGATTCTGTCATTTCGCAGTGCGAGTTGCGATATGGAACAGAACCACAGCCATAAATACAAAGAATCCCACACCAAGAAGCTGATAGCCACTTGCGCCCAATGCTTGAGTCAGTGAGTGCTCCATGCTGATCGATTGCAGCAGTTTAAACATGTCTTCGGGAATGGAAATTAGTGCGACCACAACACCTGCCAGTGCACCACCGGCAACTAAACCAGTGGCGAACAAGCTACCACTTCCAAGCTCATCGTCCTCGACTTTCGCTCCGGACATCTGCGTCTTCAGGTCAACAATTTTCTTGATTACACCACCGGCAAAAATCGGCAGCGTAGTCGACAAAGGAAGATAGGCTCCAACTGCGAAGTTTAATGAGTTCACGCCGCAAAGTTCCATCGTAACCGAGAGAAAGACACCAACGAGAACGAAGTTCCAGTCGAGATTGAACGAAAGCATTCCTTTAATCAGAGTGGCCATCAAAGTGCCCTGAGGAGCTGGGAACTTATCACTGCCAATGGCATGCTGAATTCCAAGGGCAGCCAGATCAGGAGTCGGTAAATCAAGCTGTCTGACAGTTAACCCAATTACCAGTGATGAGACAACTGCTCCGATAAAAAGAACAATCTGCTGAGCCCGCGGCGTCGCACCAATAATGTAACCGGTTTTCAAATCCTGAGAAGTCGCGCCACCATTCGCGGCGGCGATACAAACGATACTGCCGACGACAAGGACAAGAGGTTCGTACAAATTTCCGGTCATGCCGGTGCCGATGAACACTAGCGATGTAGCCATCAGCGTGGCAATGGTCATACCCGAAATTGGATTAGAACTGGACCCGATTATTCCAACAATTCGGCTAGAAACAGTCACGAAGAAAAATCCGAAAATGATAACGAGAAAACCGATTAGCAATTTTTCTAAAATTGAGTTGCCCGGAATCTGCGGCAAAACGACCATCAACGCGACCAACGCGGCCGAGCCGAATAGCACAACTTTCATTGAGAGATCGTTATCAGTTCGAATAGCAACCACACCGCCAGCTTGTCCCTTGAACGAACCAAGACTCTCTCGAAACGAAGATATAATCGTCGGAATGGTTTTTATAAGGGTAATGAATCCACCTGCAGCGACTGCGCCAGCACCAATCTGTCTCACGTAGGCTTTGTAAATCGCATCAGCTGTATTTGCGAAGGTATGAGTGTTCGGATCCCAGTTACCGGGGCCACCACTGGCGGTGACAGCTGAAAGGTAACCGAGCTTGACTAACTGTTCAGCGATCGAGTCCATTGGTACAAGACCGGCAAGTAGTGGAATTAATCCGAGCCACGATAAAACGCCACCGGCGACCAGACATCCGGCTATGCGAAAACCTACGATATAGCCGACACCCATATACTCCGGCGTGATCTCCGCGTTGACGGTGGCCGATGGCAGGAAACGATTAGCTTGTTGAGTAACATAAGTCGGCGCTTCGGCAATTACATGAAGAACGTTCCGCAAAAACGCGTAAATCATAGCGAAGCCCAGACCCATGTATGCAGTCTTGGCAAAGTCACCGCCCTTGTCGCCCGCTATTAAAACCGAACCACAGGCGGTGCCCTCCGGATAAGGTAATTTGCCATGCTCCTTCACGATCAAAGAGCGACGAAGCGGAATCATCATTAGAGTGCCAAGCAATCCGCCCAAAGCCGCAAGAGTGAAAATGGTCCAGTAATTGAAATATGGAGCACCAACGCTATCGCCGCTGGTTCCAATCGAGAGAAAAAGAAATCCAGTCAGGGTGAATACCACTCCAGATGCAATCGACTCACCAGCAGAGGCGCAAGTTTGAATGATGTTATTTTCGAGAATCGTAGTTTTAAAAAATTTGCGTCCGATTGATATTGCTAAAACCGCCACTGGAATTGAAGCAGATACCGTCAGTCCAGCTTTCAATGCCAGATAGACAGATGCAGCACCGAATAAAATTCCGAACAAGCAACCGAGTAAAACGGCTTTCAGCGTCAACTCTTTCATCGACTCTTCCGGCGCTATGTAAGGCTTAAAATCGACGTTTTCGTTTTGTTCGTCGGCAGTTTCTATGTGCATTTAAATTCCAACCATAAGTTCGTTTTAAGACAACAACACCCAGTTCGTTAACCAACCGATTTGCAGCACCAATCAATGGTTCCGAATTTATCGAACAACAAACAATAGAACATCAGAGCACATCTCGCAATGGTCAAGCCAAGATCCGAGTTTCCAAGCACTTGAGACAGATGAACTAATCGATAACCGTTCTAATAAGCTCTGGGAATACTTTGGAGACTTTCTTCAAAATGTAGTCACCGTATGTGCCACTAAACTCATGCACACTGGCTTGATCCCAGCGTTCAAATTTGTCTTCCATCGGCGGCATGTCTGGGTTGATCGCTTTTACTTCTGCATCAAAATTCGGATCGAAGAAAAACGGAAACGACATTCGCGAGACACCACTCTTGTTCAAAACTCGATGCGGCGTCGATCGATAGAGACCACCAGTCATGCGGTCTAACATATCTCCGATATTGCAAATGAAAGTACCCTCGATTGGAGGTGCGTCGATCCATTTCGATTGCGATTTGACCTGAAGTCCAGCGACAGTATCCTGACGAAGGATAGTCAAAATTCCATAGTCAGTATGTTCACCTACGCTCCATTCCTGCAAGTCCAAATCATCCTTCGAGAACGGACCGTTCAGCGCCGGGTAGTGAAAGATGCGAAATAACATCAACGGATCATTGGTATAGCGTTTCCGAAAATATTCACCGTTGAGACCAAGACTGAGCGCGATGCCCTTCATCAGTGCATGTCCGAGCGTCTCCATTGCATCGAAATACTCAAGAACCGTCTCACGAAACGCGGGTATATCGGGAAACAAGTTAGCGCCATGCATCGGCAAACCTTGTTTAACTTTCGGATGAAGTTCAGAAAGTTCAGAACCGAAATAGATGCCTTCCTTTTTATCGGGCTTTCCGGAAGTGTATTCAACGCCCACCGGAAAGTAGCCACGCCAGGCGCGGCCGCCCAGTTCCATTCGAATTTTCATTTTGGTTTCGAGATCTAAAAGAAAAAATTTCCTGCTCAATTCTTCCAATCGTTTCTGTAAATGGTCATCGACACCATGCCCCTGGATATAGAAAAAACCATTATCACAACAAGCTTCGCGAATTCTTCTCGCCGCCACATCAGTGTCGCCAACGCCTGTGACAAGCGTAGCAACGTCGATGATTGGAATAGTTTCAATCATAGGCACACAGTTCTCTAGCAATCAAATCAAAGCTTACGGTCTAAACGAATTGAGGAAGCGCGTCGCATCGGGATGATTGGAATCCTGGGTGGTGACTTCAACGTAGTAGAGTCCCATCTTGTTTATATAAAATCTGTCAAGAACGAATGCTTTGCCGACCTTAGCTTGGAACTGCTGCCCGAGCCCATTCTCAACATCGAAAGGACCGTTGAACTCGAACTTACAAGGCATTTTCATCTGTGCAAATTGTTGCTGGTTCGCTTGAAGCACTCGTTGCGCAAACGTCGTCAGAATTTTCTCGTCAGTCATTCCTTGTTTTTGGTCTTCCTCGAAATTCCGTTTCAAAATTCCGACTCGAAAGGAAAGCTTTTGCTCAGGTTTTTGAGCCAGATACATGACCATGCCTTGATCTTCAACTTGCTTTATGGGCTCGGGCATTTCAAAGGAAACAGTGGCTCCGTCAATCGACATTTTCTTCCAACCGTCTCCGCCACAAGAAGTTAGAAAAACGGCACTACACAAAACAATCACCGTCAGTGGTGCCAACATAAAATTTCTCATTTTCTACTCCTGTTTGTACGCGCTCAAAAGAGAATTGTCATTCCGCTCTGAAAGCAATAGTTCCATCTATCTTGGCTGTTTTTACGATCTGATACGGCTGAGTGCCGGTCGTCACCGAGGGTTTCCCTTTTGTAGGCTTAAGAACGCGATACGAAACTTTGGCACCGCTGTCCGTTTTTCGAACCGCAAGAATCTGCAGCTGATAACCAGCAACATTCTTTTGACCGTCGAAAACCGCGAGCACAGTATATTTATCAAAATCTACATCGGGAGCAGCAACGCCCGGCTTATGCCGCGACCAGAGCGAATCCATTTCCTGTTTACTCTGCACCACTATCGCCTGATACAGACGCACGCCGCTTTTGTCACCAGTCTCGACCAATTCCATTGGCGCTGAAGGCTGTAGCTGTTTCGTCACTCGCTTTACTGGCGGTTGAACCAAATGAGGCATTGGTGGCAACGGTTTCTGACCGCTCTCTTTTGCCGGATGGGCGGGCACGTAGCGCTTGGCCTGGGGAAGTTTTTGAGACTGCGCGTTGGCTGGCGCTGATGCCAATCCTGTTGTACAGAGAAAGACGGACATACCGAGTATGAGTCTGTCGCAGCTATTAGCCATTTGAAGGTAAAACCCGAAGTAGAGTGGCCATTATATATCCTGACGTAGGCCCAACAATGAACTGAACAATACTGTTCAGAGAATTGACGAATCAAAGAATGTCGATAATGTTTCTAAACCAGAGATTTAATCCTAAAATCTAACGGGCGCCCAAATAGCGGCCACATCAGGTCCGGTGTTTTACCCACCGGATGTTCATATATAATCCGAGCGCTTTTAATGTACCGAACCGGGTATGTTAATGATGCTAAACGACCGCTTCAATCCTGAGGTGGAGCGTCAGCATAGTCATCCCATCGCGAGTTGAGCCTATGACCTCCGAAACGTGCCAAATCTGCGGCAAAACAAAGAATGTCAACGCCGCTGGACATTGCCAGGGACACGATAACCCGACGAGCAGCAAGCAGAACTTAGATGCTATCCGCGGAGCTTCTGGACGCGCTCCCGTCATGACCGAGGCTCCAGCGCCAGGCTTGAGCTTAAAAGAACAACTTGACGCTATCCCGGCGCCTTCAGCGGCAGGTGGACCTCCGGCGGCTCCAGCAGCGGCGGCTCCGCCACTGGGCGCAACTGGCGCGAAAAAGGGGCCAGGCTCCATTCTAGGTCGCAAGACCGGAGCAGGAGCAGATGACATCAGTTCCTTGAAAAACCAATTAGACGCAATTCCGGCACCGGGAAGTGGCGCGCAGCCTCAGACCGTTATTCCTAAGGATTTGCTCGATTCGATTCCGACACCTGGAAGTGGCGGTGGCGCAGCCCGTCCGGAAGCGACCATTTCCAAAAGCGCTTTGGATGCCATTCCGGCGCCGGGCGAACGCGCAGCGGCATCATCCCCAGCAGCACCAATTACGGGAGCGAGCCTGGCCGACCAGTTGAATTCAATTCCCACGCCGTCCGTGGTCGCGGCAGCAGGCGGCGGAGACAAGCCAGCCGGTGAAGTGCCTGAGTGGATGAGAAATTTCGAAAAGCACCAGTCGGCGATCTCGGCATCAATCACGACGCCAGGAGGCCAACAACCAGCCGGGTTCGGCGGTGGTGGTGGCTACGGTGGCGCAGCCCCAGGTGGATACGCACCAGATGCGGTGGCACCCTCATATGGCTCAAGCAGAGGTGGCGAAGCGCCACCACAAGGCAGCACTTATAACATGATTATTGGAGTCGTCATTATTATCTGCTTGGCGATGTTCGGCTATCTGATGATCAGCAAGCCGGCGCCACCAGTTATGCCTGATAGCTCCACACCGACTACTTCCACTCCCGTGAGTACACCTGTACAAACATCAACTCCTGTGACCGCTCCGCCAGTAATTCCAAGTGGCAGCGTTCCGGTTCCAGGTGCAGCCCCAGGTGCGTACACGCCTCCAGTATCCAACTCTCCTGTTCCGGGAGCACCAGTAGGCTCTTACACTCCTCCAGCGTCTGGAGTGCCAGCTGTTCCAGGTGCAATGCCGACCATGCCTGTTCAAGGAGCAACTCCGACCATGCCGGTCGCGACACCTACGACAGACCCGAACGCGGGGGCACAACAAGGCAACAATCCGGTAGCGCCGACAGGCAATAACCCGTAGCACCGCGCTTACTTAAAGGAAGAGTCCGTTCTGTTTATTCAGGCGGACTTTTTATCATTCTGAGTCGCTCGCGCTCGAACCGATTTCACGCAAAATAGTTTCCAACAAATGGTTTTGAGCGCCGTGAACAAGTTTTCGTTCAGTCTAAATCGCGCTCTGATTACGGATAGGCCCGCACCGAATGCTGTTTTCGCTCAAGCGAACCATGCGTTTTTCCGCTCAACATCTCTGAAAGAGCGATTTCGCTCTGCTTAATCCGCAGGCTCTGCCCTCTACTCTGAATATTTTTTACGGCTCAGTTTTCGCTTTTTTCGCGTTGCTTCCTAAAATGCTGAACCTGAGCTGCGTTCGAGTCACAGCCAATACCAGAAAACCACCTGCGGTGCCACAATATCACTACCCCAGGCCGCACTAGTATCCTCGCAATGAGTGTGGTTATTACGTGTTGCACATTTCTTAACAATGATCCGTTTGATTACACGCTTCAAAGCAAAACCCCAAAACCATTACTCCGACCTAGTTTTCAGCATTCCCAATAGGCAGACGATCATCTTGACGCTTTGCGAAAGTGGAGTTAAGTTACAGACATCGCAAGTTTTTCCCACAACCGAAACCCGCACAGCCACGAAGTGTTAGACCGTCTCCACTGGCGAAACTCTTTGCGCGCAAAATTTATGAGGACCAGACCACCATGCCTAACACTGATTCCAAGCAAGTAAACATCCCCTTCAGCAATCCGCAGTTCAACCTGATGTTTCTCTCAATGGAGTCGGCTTCTAGTACAAAACTAGCTGTAGAGGACGTTTTAAACAATTACGAAAACAGTAACAACCGTCATGATCATTCCAATCCAAAAGTCTGGAAACTCAGCTCAAGAGATCAGGAGAAGTTTTTCGACAACCTCAAACTTTGCAATCTCAGTGAAGTACAAAACGCATTCTGCCAACGAGCTCAATCAGTTTTGACAATCTCAGCCGTCCGCAACAGCTCATCATTCTTTGCACCGTTCTGGGCGTGTCACAAAATCGCCGAGCGACTGTCCGAATCGATTGATTCGATTTGCGTAGACCTCTATCAAGGAAGCGCTTTCTATGCGTCTGCCGACATGCAGGACCACCAACAATCCGAAGTTCCACTGTCCGGGACATTCCTGACCGTCAAAGCGTATCCGAAAGAAAATTCAAACAAATTCTTCCTCTGTACTGAAGGCATGGCGCGATTCGGGCTGCCAGAGCTCACCTTGACTGAAGTACCAAGCAACCTCGGCGCCGATGGTGCTTACTTATTGCGTGCAATCGCTCAATATCTCTGGTCAAAACTCGAAAACATTCATCCCGAACAACCATTCCTCACGGTCGATCGCTCAATCGAGATGCCAGCCGTATATTGTGAGTACTCAAACCCCGCATTCCATGCCGCTGATCAGCTCAAGATTCCATTTGCGCTCGAAGTTTTCGAATCGAAACTGGAAACACTTTTGGTTGTCAGACCACCCGCTGGATACGATGACTACTATGATTGGTTCCTAAGCGTCACTGAATCAATCGTGGAACACAGAATACAAATTCAACGCGCGACAACTACTTGCCCGGAGCAAGCAGAGCCAGCACCAATCAGCATC
>CAZRMH010000330.1:0-9319 GCA_964600935.1 uncultured Candidatus Obscuribacterales bacterium | reverse complement strand
CTTGACCACCGCTTTGAGGTGCTCGACCCAGACCGAGGAGTCGCTGATGTCCGACACACCATAGATTTCGAACGGGCGATTCAACGCGATAGCCAAACCTGCCACCACCTCGCGGCGCTCTTCCAGCGTCAACGGATGGCGCTTCGTCCGCGATTGCTCGCAGGCGGTGATAACGAAAACGAGCTTGCCGCCGCCCGCTTCAGCGAGGACAGCTTTGAGAGCGTCTTCCTGGTCTCGAGTGACACCATGCCACCGACCGACAAGGAGCATCGCTGTGCTCGCATCAACGAAATTCGTACCAGGCTCTCTGACCTGGTCGTTGAGAATATTGGTATCAGGAGACATAGATTCGCGTCCTTTCTCGATGAATTAATTACGAGCACCCTCAGGAGTCGCCAGCGAAACGGCGCCCCAAGTATGTGTCACCGTACTGTACGGTGACACTGATGTGCTCGTCGTAGTATAACTCCGCACCACCACTTGGTTACAGTGGCGGCGCGATTTGAATCCTGCCTCTTGTCGCCACGGCGATCAGGAGTCTCGCGATGTTTCGCGAGTCGTCCTTGCCGCTGTGCAGCGAGCCTTCGAACTCGAGCTCGAAAAGCGCAAGTTTCTCAGGCAGGCTCAGGTTGCGCAGCTCTCCGGTGAGGACTGCGATTGCCGTTGACACGTTGAAGAAGCCATTGCCGAACGGACAGGGCAGCTCCATCAACTGGCATTGAGCACGAACAGCTTCCAGCTCGTTGTCAGAATCCGTCACAACGGTTCGATTCTTGCCACCATGCTTCGTCTCCAGACGCTTGAGCGCCTTGGCAAACGGCATTCCTTGCCGCCTGAGCTTCGCTTCCGTCCACCCGGTCAGCTCCGTACAGTACGGGCTGATTCTAGACATGGTAGGAACGATAGGAAAGCTAAACGATTGCACGATTGTGAGACTGCGAAGGTCGACAGTCGTCAGACCGAATTCGATTATCTCTTTGCGCTCACCGGCCGGAAACTGATCGCCTGGATAGCAGGACAGCTCGAGGTCCAGCACGTTCAAAATATTCGACTTCATGACCGACCTCCTCTATTTGTGCGGTTACAAGCCGCAGGTTTGGCCGCCTTGCTATTTAAGCAGACGCGCGGCTACAGGGGAAACAGAAGCAACCAGCAGACCACCAGAATGGACACCGGCCAGATCGCAACCGCGACCGGCACAGAGAGCAGCATGGCGGTGGTCACGGCGGCGATGGTGCCGACCAGCAACGAGAGACCGAGATACTTGGTGTCGATCATGTCCCAGAGAATCATCTGGGGCTTACTGCGGCGATGAAGCGAGCGGTAGAGGCACCAGCTCCCAGCGAATCCGACCGACAGCGCTAGAGTCGGCCACAACGGTGCCCCGAACTTGGAGGCGAGGGCAACAGCGAGGAAGGCATTGAATGCGGCGAAGCCGACATGCTCTTCGCGAACAAAACGGTCACGCCGCTTGAGGTGCGCGAGATACGCATCCGTATCAGGGAAATCCATCGAAGAAGTGCTTGGATGTAGACGGCTGAGGATGTTGGAGGCGACGATCGTCAGGACGACCGCGCTACCAAGGGCGAATAGATACTCCATAGTGAATTGCTCGCTTGTTACGTGGACTGCGGAATTGTTTGACAGGAACAGGACGCCGGTAGCGAATGCCATGGAACAGCTCAAGGTCGGGGTTTTCACCGGCCGATCTGAACGTTTAATTCCAAAGACAATCGCTACCGACTCCTGAATCGAACGATGGGCTATTTGTCTTTGTTTCGCCGAGCAGCTTTCACTCGCGTGCGGATGTTGAGCATCTCAAACGCGAACGAGAAAGCCATGGCAAAGTAGATATAACCCTTGGCGATGTGCTGACCGACGCCCTCACCGACGAGAACGACGCCGATGAGAAGCAGGAAGGACAGGGCCAGCATCTTCATGGTCGGATGCTTGGCGATGAAGTCGCTCACCGGCGCCGCAGCAGCCATCATGATGCCGACGGCGATGACGATGGCGCTGACCATTACGGCGAGGTTGTTGACCATGCCGACAGCGGTGATGACTGAGTCGAGCGAGAACACGATGTCCAGAAGCATGATTTGCACAATCGTGCCCCAGAAGCCAGCCGTTCGACCGCTCGCCTTGTCTTCTTCGTCTTTGCCTTCGACTTTGTAGTGAATCTCTTTGACGCTCTTCCAGATCAGGAATACGCCGCCGAGGATGAGGATCAAGTCACGTCCTGATACCGCATGCTCGATGACGGGCATCGTGAAGAAAGGCGCAGTAAGCGACATTATGAACGACAGCGAAAACAACAATCCGATTCGCGTTAGCATCGCACCAAGCAGACCGAGCCGTCTGGCGCGGGCTTGCTGCTTCTCAGGCAATTTGCCTGCGAGGATGCTGACAAAGATGATGTTGTCGATGCCCAGAACAATTTCGAGCACCGTCAGCATGAGCAAAGCAGCTAACAGTGCTGGGTCAGTGAGAAATTCCATTCAGGATTCTCCGTTTCACTTCAGAGGGCGAGTCTTGAGGACCGCCCGGGACGAAGCCTAAATCCGCCTCGCCGCGATGACGGAGGCAGAAATTTAGCTCAAGGAAGAAAGTACAGTCGCGGGAAAGAAAAACTCGGGAGTTGCGAGGGAATGTTAGTACGAATACTTTCTAACTCCGATGCTCTTACTTACAAGCCAGAAAGTGATCGGAATTGATTACGAAAAATCGAGCCATAATAGCCTTTAAACTCATAGACGGTGATTGGTGTTAGTTTTGAACTCTTATAAGCTCATGAGCTTTTTCGATATCATTAGTTAAAACAAACGTTGCCAATTGTTAGCGCAACTAGCTCAGCCGATGAAAAAGTGATTGTTTTAAGCTAAACTGCTTAGTCCGGTTCAGCGCCGCAACGCCCATCTGTGACCGGATTTCGAAACTTGTTTTGGCAAAACATGTTTCAACCTCGCCACAAGGATTTTTCTGATGTCGACATCCACACCTTTGAGAACAAAACCACCAAAAGGAATGCGCGACTTGCTTCCTGACGAAGTCGCTTTACGTGACTGGGCAACCGGCGTGATCTTGGATACATATAAAACGTTTGGATTTACACGGATTGAAACGCCGGCAGTCGAGAGTATCGAGCTGCTAAAACGCGGTGAAGGCGGCGAGAATCTGGCTTTGATTTATGAGATTCTCAAACGTGGGGAAACGCTAAACAAGGTCCTAGCTGACACCACCAATAGTGGCAGCCTGGAATTCAAAGATTCTCTCAGCGACCTCGGTCTCAGATTTGATCTTACGGTCCCACTCGCTCGCTTCTTCGCTAACAACAATGCTTCGATTCCAAACCCGTTCAAATCCATACAAATAGGTCCCGTTTGGAGAGCGGAAAGCCCTCAAGCTGGGCGCTTCCGACAATTTACGCAATGCGATATTGATATCATGGGCGTAAAAGGTATGTTCGCCGAACTCGATCTCCTAGAAGCTACTTCCACTGCGCTACTGAATCTCGGATTCGAGAAATTCGTCATTCGGATAAACGACAGAAGAATACTTTCAGAATTGGCACTGCACTGCAACTTCGACAGCAAGCGCCTGGACAGCGTTTTCATCGCAGTGGATAAACTGGATAAAATCGGCCTCGATGGAATCGCCGGAGAACTTCGCTCCAACGGTCACGACGATGCGGCTGTTAATAAGCTTGTTGAGATCTTTAAACCGATTCAGCCTCTGTTGGCAGACACCACTATTAGTGGCATCGCTCAATTCAAAAGAATCGCCGACATGCTTCCAAAATTCTCATCATCTGAGGTGGTTGATGAACTTCATCAACTTATTGAAGCAATCGACGGCGCCAGCGATGGCAAATTCAACATCGCTTTCGACCCGACGCTCGTGCGCGGAATGGGCTATTACACAGGACCTATCTTCGAAGTTGGCGTTCCCGGACTCTCTTATTCAGTCGCCGGGGGCGGTCGCTACGATAAAATGATCGAAAAGTTCATCGGCAGAGAAGTCCCTGCCTGCGGTTTCTCCATCGGTTTTGAAAGAATCATTTCTGTTTTAGAAGAAAAGAAATTCAAACCACCAGTCAAAATTGAAAAACTCGCATTCATTTACGACCAGCAACGTGACAAGCTCAAAGACGTTTTCAAAGCATCGAAAAACCTTCGCAAAGATAACGTTGCCGTTTCACTAACTCCGAAAAAGAAAGATTTGAAAAAGCAAATCGATCAACTTGGAGAACAAGGCTACAACTCGTTCGTTGTATTCAAAGGCGACCCCGACAACGTTGAAGTAAAGTCGATTTCTTCCTAGAGTTTTTAGCCGAATTGAATAGCGGATTTATGCTCGATGCTCAATCGAGCAGCCTCGAATAGCGTTATCCAGACTAGCTTTTCAATATAAAAAGGTGTGGTTTCCTCCGTGCACTCCAGATTAATCGCATTAGCATTGGAATCACTCAGAACACCATCTTTTAAAACAATACCTAACTTTGGAGCGATGGCAATCAATTCTTCCTCCAACCTGAAGCTGGAACACAAAAGCCCGCCGGGTATTTCGTGTTTGTCGGAGACGATAACATCAGAGAAGTTTATCGGCAAATAATACCCCTCGCAATCCGAATGACAAAGCAGGTGACTCTCGCACTTTTCTGATTCTTCATTCAGCACTTCGTCTTCCGTCGGATCTTCTCCCTCCGCCACTGGCGATGGAATCCAATCGAAATCTTCGACGGCCCTTGCGTAAAACCGACGGAGATAGTGGATGAAGGTATACGGAAATCCGCTACAGTCATTGCGCCACACCAATTCCGGTAGTTCCTTAGGTTCATCATGAGACGGCAGACCTTCCTCTTCAAGAACTCGGTTGATAGTCTCGAAGTCTTCTCGATACCAATCAGCAGCCTCCGGGTCGAAACGCAACGCGTCAGCAATAACTCCAACGTTAACTGATAATCCCATATCTCCCCCGATTGAAATTACGCGCCAGTGTCTCTATAACCGACCTCTCTACGCGCCAACACCTCTACGATGCTACATACGCAGGAATCGATTGCTAATGCCACCATGCGTGATGGCTTGTTTGCAAATAAATTATGATACCGCCTGCGACACCGAAGCACGCGCCGACAACGGCACCGATCCAACCTTTGTCGCCGAGCGTTTTTAGAAGCAACCCGCCGGCCATGCCGAGAATAAGCCCGCACGAGCCGATCACGAACCAGACCAGCATGTCGCCGTGCAAATCGAACGCTCGTGCCACCATCATCAGTGTGGCTAATCCACCGCCGACAAACATCAACAACGACATCGTCGCTATGGCAGCGGTTGGACCAAGTTCTTTTTGCTTCGGAACGTAGACCTCGCGCCCGGTCACGGGATGCGTATAGGTTTCAGTCGGGGCCGCTGGTCCTGGAGTGTTGTCGGAAAGCTGCGATAGTAGTTCTTTTCGTTGCTCTTCCGTTAGTTCCACTTTGTCAGAACTAACCTGCGAGTCGGATTCTGTGTTGGAAACAACCTCGACCTCAATCAATTCGAGATTTGCGGAATCTTGAACATCCACTGCGGGAGATTGGCTCAAACTTTGCTCTTCTTTGTCGGGATCTGACATGGTCCAAAGTCCTTGAAAGGGCGCCGGGCACCATAACAGCATACTACCAATGCTGTTTGAAGTTCATATGACATTCGCTAGCTCGCGCAGCACCGACCGGCAGAATTAAGATAAAAGCTTTTCCGCTCGTGCGTGTATCGGTTTACAGCCGTTGATTATCACTTGGAAACATCGATAGGGTTGAGCGTCACCTCATCCCTTCCGATAAAAACGCAAATCTCCCCAAGAAGCAACCAGGTTTAGCGCCCCAAGAATCGTCCTTTCCAGTTCCCTGGAGTTGGAGAAGCTCGCGCATCTGAAAGTCTTGGCTGATCGTTTCGGATTGGATAGGCCCTTTGCCTGACAGTGCACAGATTTCCGACCATCGGTTCAGCCGACAGTCGCGTCTTCGTGCCTGGCAAACGGTTCACTCGCACCAAACACTGGAGGTTCCAATGAAGGTTCTCGTTCTCTTCCGGCTTCCCGACAACAAGTTCGTGAGCTGCAGTCTCGACAAGCTCGCCGCCTTCCCGGTCGCCGGCCACACCTACCTGTTCAATCGCCAGCGCTACGAAGTCGAGTCCGCGGTCGAGCCGCTCACGAGCACCGGCGGTCACAGCCAGATCCTGGACATCGTCAACCTCGAGTTCGACAACCAGGCCGAAGCCGCCGCCGCGCTCGCCAGCATGATCAACCTCGACGACGGCGACAAGAAGCTGGACTCCAAGATCGTGCTCGCCGCCGAGCCCGACAAGGTCGTCCTCGTTCGCCTCAAGAAGCCCGGTACCGGCAACGCCGTCGGCGCAGGCGCCAAGGCTCGCAGCAAGGCTTCCGGCGGCTTCACCCTGGACATCCAGGGGTTGCTCTCCGGCAAGCCGCAGGCAATCGACACCGGCGCTCCCGCGTCCGGCACCCGCCGCACCCGCAAGGCCCCCAAGGACCGCAAGGACCGCAACGCGAAGTCGTAACTGACGCGCGTCGGCGAAACGAGTCGGCTCCTGTCACGACGGCATGACCGACTCGTTTTCACGCAGTCGGTTTCACCGCGACACCGAGCGTGATACCACTTCGCGCTCGGCTTCGCGCCAACCATTCACTTAAACCACAGGAGATTACCGGCAACAACAGCATCAAACAAAAACGTAGTTTGGCAAAATTCAATCCCCAAGGAGGCAAAAGCCCTATGCGCGAAGACATGCACCAGCTGATCAAGGTTCTCCCCTCCCGCGGCGGAGGGTGGGCCAAGATCAAGGGACCCCGTGGCGACATCGAAGAGTTCCCCAGCCGTGAGCCCATGCTCCCCCGCGTCGGTGGCTGGAACCTCAAGGAAAACCACGACTGGACCACTCCCATCGACCGCTACCTGCTCAATCAGGTCGGTCGCCCCTGGAACGATGTCTTCTCCGACATCTGCGCGAGCAACGACCTCCGGTCGAAGACCCAGTACGACGTGCGCGACCACGTCAGTCACGCCGTGCACACCCACGTCGTCATCGTTGACGGCGAGCCTCAGAGCAGCGACGGACATTCCATCTGGCGTCGCTTCTGGGTCCACCCCGATACCGGCATCCTGATGGCTCTGCCCGAGCGGAAGCGCTATCGCTGGCGCGGCTACCGCAAGCAGTTCGACCAGGTGGCCATCGACGCGGAGCACAAGTACGCCCGCATCGACGGACTCTGGTACATCGTCACACTGGCGCCCTTCGTCGAGGCCGATTACACCAGTTTCCTCAACGCGGCTCGCAAAGCCTATCGCCCGACGACCTACGACGTGGCGTTCCGCGAGGAACTCCAGTGGGATAGCGGCTCCGCCCGCACCCAGCTCTGCCGCGAATGGGGCAGCGCCGTCTACGCCGTCAGCAAGCGTCAGATCGGCACCCGCGAGATCAAGAAGGTCAAGGCGCAGTGGGACGCTCTCGAGCTCGCTCGCGCGTCCGCCTGAGGTCCAGAAGTAGCTCTCAGTTAAACGTTGAATCGGAGCGAGGCGGGAAGTCGCACAATCGATTTCCTGCCTCGTCTCCGTTCGCTTCTCGGCTGCGGTCACAAGGTGTGAACCGGATGATAGCCCGTTAGGTTCGATTCCTGGACGATTCGGAATTCGGGTCGTTCTTTCCTATTAAAACTCAACTTCGCGAGAGTTCTATGCAGAACACTATTACGAAAGCGGCTGATGGTGACATTCCCGACACTTTCCCCGTGAGCTACAACTTCACGGTGGACCGACTGTCGAACAACGTAATCCGGAACATCTTCTGGGCCACGTTCGTGCTCTTCCTTCTGACGACGCCCTTCCACTGGCTCACGAGCTGGTTCGGCATCGGCTTCGGCGACCAGGTTGCCGACTGGATGATCAAGACGTTCTCCGTCGCCCCGGCACTCCTGCTCAGCGAGCCGTGGCGCCTGGTCACACACATGTTCATGCACGGCGGTCTGCTTCACTTCGGCATGAACATGCTCATGCTGTATACCTTCTACCGGTCGTCCAAGGAGTTCTTTCCAAACAAGACCTGGCTGATCGTATATTTCGGCGCCGGTATCATAGGCGGTATCAGCTTCGCGCTCCTCAACGCGCCTGGTGAACTTGCGGTCGGCGCTTCTGGTGGCGTTATGGGTCTCTGGGGAGCCGCCATCGCCGCGCGCATCCGCTACACCATGGTGCCAGCAGACGAACGCCCCTGGCAGTGCACGCTGACGCTGAAGACGCTGCTCATCTTCCTCGCGCTGCAAATCGGCACCGAGTTCCTGATCGACAACGTCGCCCACTCAGCTCACGCCGGCGGCATGCTGACTGGTCTCGTCATCGGTTTCCTGCTTCCCATGTGGCAGCAGCCCCGATTGGTGGCATCCCGCGACGGACTGTTCACCATCCGCGTCGAAGTGATCGAAAGCAAGCTGGGCAAAATGGTGCGGGCCGTCTCTCTCAAGCCGAACGAAGCCTTCGACAGCACTCGGGACTTCGTCGCCGTGGAATACGATCGCGTCGACTGGCTCAACCGACGTACCGTCTGGTACGAAGCTCTCCTCGGTAATCTGCCGACCGAGATCAAGGTCGACCAGCTCGTCAACGTAGCCTCCGCTCGAACCGTCGGCTCCGAAACCACGGAGCAATACGCTAATCGTGGTCGCACCGACGCCGAAAAGGCCGAGGAGACCGACAAGAAAAAGAAGACGGTGAACAGCTACTCAATCACCGTCGCGATGGTCGTCGGACTGCTCCTCAACAAGGTGCACTTCGACCCCACGCTTCTACCCTACCTGGCTGCCATCGGCTCGCTAGTCGCGATGTCGATGTGGTTCCTGATCCTGAAGGACGGCGTGGAATCGGTTCGCATCGGGCGCTTGCTCCTCGTCGTAGGTGCGCTCGGCGCGGTGGTCTTCGGCGGTGGCATCGCCTGGGCAGTCTACAATAACGAACTCGCCTTCGCCGTCACGCTGATTCTCTCGGTCGCCATCGGTCACGTCACTCAGCGCTACGTCATCATGCCAGTGATGCTGCGTATGCAGAAGGACTGAACGTCGGCATTAGCGACTCGCCCTCAACCAGCGAGTTAGCTGTTTAAACTCAATAAAACGCTCGAATGAATGGACTGGAAGTCTCACAGCTTCCAGTCCATTCGCGGGCATTCATCGTTTCGCTATCGGTTTGAAACTTACAAACAAAACTTTTAAATGGCTGTGGTCACAAGGTGTGAACCGGATGATAGCCCGGCCAGGTTCGATTCCT
>CAZRMH010000329.1:0-9333 GCA_964600935.1 uncultured Candidatus Obscuribacterales bacterium | reverse complement strand
AGGGGTTCGGACCCTCGACATTCTCCTTGGCAAGGCGACATTCTACCACTGAATTACTCCCGCAAGTCAGCATGCGATTCATTATATGACCACAGCTAAAAAGTTGAAGCACTTAAATACAAAACTGACGTAGAAGCTTGATGATTCGTTACGGCAGCTTGCCATGAGGCAAAACCGCTTGAAATGCCAGAAGCGGAAGAATCGTGCGCTTCTGGACACTAGACCGCACCGCGTTATTTACTAACGCCGGATCTGGATATGTTTTAAGCAAAGGTTCTCTAGCGTGCCGCTTGAATTCTGGGTCGCGACGACAATCTCTTTTCTACGTCGGACAGAACTTTCACCACATGATACGCGTTATTGGCGTCAGAACGAGGTCTTTCGCCGGTGACTATGCACTGGAGGAAATGCTCGCATTCGAGGTGAAGCGGTTCAATATTTGGATAATAAGGATGCTCGATTACAGTCGTCATCCGCCCTGCTGCTGACATCGACAGCGAGTGCAAGGCGAGCTTGTCGTTGTATTCGGTATCGTTGAGAACGGCGGTCTTCTTGGTGCCGTTGACGGTGAGACGGACCAGTTTTTGAGGATCGATCCAGCTGTTTCTGACTTGTCCGGGAATGATTCTGCCGTTTGCGCCGACAGGGAATGAGACGTCGAGATAGGCGACGTCGACAAGACCGTCGTTCTGCGTATCCCAGCCACCAACGCGGGTGACCTCAGGGGCATCGCAGTCGAGCAAATAGCTCATCATGGACAGGTCATGCGGCGCCAGGTCCCATAGGACACTCCAGTGACTGCGCAGCATATTGAAGTTCATCCGATCGGAACGGACGAAGAGCAAATCGCCAAGCTCTCCGGCGGCGATCAACTCTTTCAGGCAATTGACTGCAGGATGGTACAAAAGCAAGTGACCGACCATGAGAACGAGGTTTCGTTCATTGGCCAGTTCATCTAATTCTTCGCAGTGCTTGACGTCGCGAGCCAGGGGCTTCTCAACGTACACATGCTTGCCTGCGATCAATGATTTTTTGGCAAGCTCAAAGTGAGTGTCAGACGGCGTAGCGACGACTATTGCCGAAACGTTCGGGTCTTCCAAAACACTGTCAAAACTGGTAGTGACTCTGACCCCTTTAAACTCTCCCGCGATGCGGTCAAGTTGCTGGGAATCAGAGTCACAAACGACTGTCAAAGTGCCAAGGTGAGCGAAATTGCGTACCAGGTTTTTCCCCCAGTTACCGCAACCTATGACTGCTACCTTCGGTAGCTCCAAGATGCCCCCTTGCTGTAACGCTTACTTGCGCTTGTTAACAGCTTCGCTAAATTCCTTACCTACTTTAAAGCCAGGAACGCGCTTCGCTGGAATGTGCAAAGGCTCGTTGGTTTTCGGATTGCGGCCAGTACGCGCTTTACGGTTTCTGGCTTCAAATGTTCCAAACCCTACTAGAGTTACTTTGTCACCTGTAGCGACTGACTTGATGATGGTTTCCATCATCTTGTTGATCACTTGCTCGGCGTCTTTTTTTGTTGTTCCGGCGTCTTTTGCGACGATATCGACCAATTCTGCTTTATTCAAGGCAACCACACCCCGCGATTTCTACTACACCAACGACGTGATACCGGGTTTCCAAAGGATTCCGATTCGTAGAGGGTAGGTCTCAGCATTTATCGACTAAGTCGAGATCGAATAAACGGCGATCCATTCCTTCTTCTCTAACTCAGGCAAGAACAGTTATGTACCTGCGTTTGAGAGGATGATCTTTCGAATCGTCAGCAATGCTAGCATAAGGTTGGGCGTTCCGTAACGCTTGATTTAGTCAGTATGACGAGAAATTATTACTAATGGTTTTCTCCAGGCAAGTCTCTGTCTCATCGTTTCATCGTGACGCGTGGGTCGAAATCGACCTTTCCGCTATCGAGCATAACGTCTCCACTATTCGCTCTTGGCTAACTCGCAACCCGAATCCAGCGAAGCTCATGGCCGTTGTGAAGAGCGACGCTTACGGACACGGCGCGACCTCTGTGGCCGATTTGTTATCAGCATCCGGAGCGGAGTACTTAGGGGTCGCCTCGGTCGATGAAGGATGTCAACTCAGGGCATCCACCATCAAAGCTCCAATTTTGATTTTAAGCCCCACGCCAGGCTGGGCAATCGACAATGCGCTTGAAGATGAGCTGGAAATGACTATTGCGGCTGTTAAACAGGCGCGCGACATTAATAAGATTGCTAAAAGACGTGGTCGCAAAGCCAAGATTCACCTGAAAGTTGATAGCGGCATGCATCGATTAGGCGTATCTCCCAACGCGGCCCTGGGTTTGGTTGAAGAAATTTCAAAACTTGAGAACCTCGAGCTAGTTAGCGTCTTCAGCCACCTAGCCCGAGCTGGAGACGAACCAACTACATCGGCTCAATTGCGCTGCTTCAAACAAGTGCTAGAAGACATAAAACCAGTTGGAGCAAGCTATTTCACCCACCTGGCATCGAGCGAGGCAGCTCGAAAATTTCCTGATACGCACTTAGATATGGTTCGCTGCGGACTATATCTTTATGGATTAGAAGGAACCGGGACATCGGAAACTCTCATTCCCGCCATGTCAATCAAAGGGCGCATCAACCATATCAACAACGTCAAAGTTGGGGACAGCGTCGGCTATAACTTGACCTGGGAAGCTCGCCGCGAGTCGCGCCTGGCCTGCGTTCCCATCGGCTACGCCGATGGGGTGGATAGACGCCTGTCCAACCGCATAGAAGGAATTCTAATGGGACGAAAAATCAGACAGGTCGGCACGATTTCAATGGACCAAATGTTGTTTGACATCACCGACGTTCCAGAAGCACAGGACGGCGACGTAATCACTCTTATAGGTAAAGAGGATGCCTTCGACGAAAAAGGCGAACGGAGAGGCGAAGATCTTTGCTTGCAACTGGCTACCTGGGCGGAAATGGTGGATACAATTACATATGAATTAGCGTGCCGCATGCGAGCGCGTTTGCCAAGAATATATACGCGTCTTCACAAAGGCGGTGGCAATTCGGCAGCATCACCAGAGGTGCCGGTGCAAGGCAATAAACTTTCTTCTGAACACTCGAGGTAAACGGAAACTTGCGTCAAATCGGCTTATTCTGCGGCACTTTCAATCCCATACACATGGGTCATCTAATTATTGCCGAATGCGCGCGCGATCAATTCAAACTTGAGAAAGTGCTCTTCGTCACCAGCCCTGCCCCTCCTCATAGAGCGGATCAATTGCTGGACGGAAACTTTCGGCATGAAATGGTTTCAGTGGCAACCGCCGAAAACCCACACTTCGTGCCCTCCGCAGTTGAACTGGAACGCGTCGGTCCGTCATACACGATTGACACAGTCAAGGAAGTACGCACCATATACGGTGACGACACTAAAATCAATTTGATCATCGGCGGAGATAATCTTCAACACCTTCACAGCTGGAAAAACTTCGAAGAACTACTATCACTCTGCCGCGTGCTAGTTGTTCCCAGACTCCGGTACATTGACGAAAGCGACAAAGCGCTTAGAATGGTTGGCGAGGAGTCGACGGACACGAACATAGGTTTCGACAAAGCTGACATCGTACTTGTCGATTTCCCAGGCATTGCAGTATCGGGTTCAAACATCAGAGAGCGAATCGGGGCAGGTAAAACAGTATTGTATATGGTGCCACCTGCAGTCAACGAACTTATCGAGAAACGTGGCTATTTTAAGACTTTATCGTCTTCGGAGACCACATCAGCTTCAGCGAAATAGAAGATTAAGCCTCAGTCCTTCCGAAAATTCTATTAAAACAAATGGACTGTTCACAACAACATCCTTGATTTGAAGACGACAAACTGTTTGAATAAACATCGCAGTTTATTGAAAGAAGCCCTCAACTGAATTGATTGAAAATTGAAGATCGAATTAGAAATGCGCACTAGTACCCCTGGAATCCCCTCAGCCATAACCCTGGAATTCGCCGAATCCTGGGTTCAAGAGCGCGTCTCGAAAAAAAGATTCGATCATATTTCCGGCGTAGTTATCGTTGGCAGGGAAATTTCACTAGGAATGGGTGTTGATCCGTTTCCAGTCGAACTGGCATGCTGGTTGCATGATTCGTGCAAAGAAATCAAAGCGAAAGAACTTATCGAAATCGCCACCACCAACGGCATGGTTTTAACTCCCGACGAAGAAGAGTATGGACAGATACTGCACGGTCCCGTGGCCGCGTTGCTAGTCAGCCAGGAATTGCGCATCACCAATAAAGAGGTTCTAAACGCCATTGCAGAACACACGCTTGGCGGAATCAATATGTCCACGACATCCAAGATTGTTTACTTGGCGGATAAACTGGAAGATTCTCGACCAGACGAGATGACCGAGCCGATTTTTAGGGCACTAAATGCGATACCGTTCAAAGGAACTCCTAACGCCTGGCACGATTATTCCAACACCACGGAAGAAGACCTGGACGCAGCCATAGTAGTCACGATCGGTCTGGTCGCCAGAAACTTGCTTAAGAAAGGCAAACCAGTCCAACCGAAAGCGATGATGGTGCGAAACCATCTGCTCAAGGGATTAAAATAAACCGATAATCGATTACTCCAAATTCTTAGAGTTTCGTGGCACTGAATGTGTTGTTTCCACTCAAGGTGAAGTTTCTGACATTCACTGAGTTGAAGATGTCGAGATTGGCATTGTTAGCTTGAGCGGCACTAACAGCGCCTTTCGCCGAGACTCCGTTGCCGTAGAACGTGACGAGCCCGGTTCCAGTTTCAGTCACTACAGGATTGGCTGGGTCAGGGATCGCACTCGTCTTCAAGCCCAGTCCGAGATTGATGTTGCCTTGACCAGCAACTCCGGTGCTAGTTTTAACTGTGGAATTGGCCGCAAAGGTCAGCTTGTCTCTCGTCGTGGTTCCGGTATTCACGATGTCGATTCCAGCAACCGCTGCGATGTCGATGTTCTTGTTGATTGCGAGCACACCGGCTGTAGTCGAGAAGTCGAGCTTACCGCTAGTGCTCTGAATTTCGGGGAATGAATCCGAATTGACACCCAGTGAAATTCCAGAGTTTGCGCGGAAATTCAAGTTACCGGTGATTGCTACGGTCCCAACGAGAATGCTTTTTGTGTTGGTAGATCGGACGAATGCACTCGCAACACTGGCGCTGTTATCGACAATATCAACTTGTGAAACTTTCGAATTTAGAACAAACGGATTAGCTTCGTCAGTTCCAATCGAAGGAGCGCTTAGAATCATATACTTCGCACTGAACTTCGACGCATCCGAATTCAACAGTGGTGAAGAAGTCGAGACTAGAGTGAGCACGTCGCCGGAGGTAAAGTTTCCGGTCGGGGTTATTTTCAGACCTCTGAGTATCATGGTCGATGTGGCAGAAGCGTTACCCTGAAGTTCTCGATTGATACCACCATCGACAATGAAAACTGAAGCAGCAGATGCTGTATTCACGGTCGTGATACCAGTATTCTGGAGATCGAGAGAAACGAATCCACCCGGCGAATTGACGTTCACGAGACCGGTATCAAGCGTGAGTCCGTCAAATGGTCCGGTTCCAACAAAGCCGCCTTTAGCGGTTATCAGCTCGACCGAATCAGCCTTGACAATGCCGCTGCCAATGGTCTGCTGGAAGAAGTTGGCTGTCAGTGAAGCCGTCTTCGCGACCACTGGAGTACTGATGTCGGTAATCTGACCGGACTTGACCGTCAGTGCGCCAGCAACTTCAATATCCGTTGTCGGGAGACTCGGATTGTTTTGCAGCGCCACATCACCTTTCACCAACTTCGTGCTGGCAGTAAGAAATCCTGGACCCTGACGGATACCATTAGCATCATAGACAACAGTCTTCGCACCGGAAATAGTCGGCACCGCGGTGACGATCGTTAGCGCGCCGCCAGCACCTTCTGTCAGAACGTCTTGGTTCGTCGTGTCGATACCCGCAGTGCGAATGGTGTATTGCTGCGTTTTGTTAGTGCCACCATTTACGATCAATACATCGCCGTTCTTGCCCAATTTTTGCCCGCCGGACTCGATCCGAGCGTCACTGAGATTGATGATGGTGGATTTGCCAAATGAGAAGAAGCTGATGTCTCCGGCGTCTTTATTACCAGTGTTGTCGGTACTCCTGGATGAAACCAAAGTTCCCAATCCAAGCGCGATGCCCGCAGCTATTTTTGAGGCTCTATTAGAGATGGTCACGGAGCCGCTGTCAGCGTAAGGTGGTGCGCCAACTATAGGAGTGCTCTTGCCACCTGAGGCCGTGAATGTAGATCCGGAGATGAATGTAATGTTGTATCCCTTAGTAGCATCACCGGCTTGAATCGTCACGTCGGCAAGACTTGTGATCCCGCCGGCAGCGATGAATACAAGGTCTTCCTGAACGACTACATCATCACTGATGATGATACCGCCAGCAGTATTATAAAACGTCGGGTCGCCAGTCAGGCAAACATTTCCAACATTGAGCATGTCGGTCGATGCTAGAACGTGACTAGCGGTTCCGGTTCCATTGATGACGCCGGTGAGTTGATTGACGGCTACATTGGCAGTGCCCACGCCGGAGTTCAAATTCAACTCTTTGCTGACCAGGTCGCCACCGTTTACATATGAATTGTTTAAGCCGGTATAAGCAGCGTCTCGAACGTTGATTGCGCCATTCACAGCGCTTATCGTTCCTCTATTATTGTTGACTACGATGTCGCCGGATGAAGCAAGATTGACGTTCGCCAGGTTGGAACTAATGACACCACGATTGGTGACGTTGGAACTGTTGATGGTCAAGTCATTGTTGCTGGAAATGCGTCCAGCGTTTTTCAATTCGCCGCCGGCTGAGATTGTGAGTCCTTGTGTCGAAAGAACATCACCGTAGTTAGTGAAGTTTCTCGTAGCATCCAAATGTAAGTCCGTAGTCGAACTTATCAGAGCACCGGTGTGGTTGGAAATGTCATTGGCGCGAATCGCGCCACCACGAACTGAGCTGTCGGATGAAAGAACTTGTACGGTTCCGTAGTTGGATAACTGACCCGAAAGTCTGAAGTCGGAACCTTTGGCAAAGTCACCATATGTGGTTACATTCGTTGGGACAACCAAACTAGAAGCTCTCATAACCGAATTGCCTGAAGTTAAGGCGCTGAGGTCGACGGTTCCACCAGACGCTCTTCCGGCCCGATCGATTTGAACTTGTTGTCCACCACCTTCCAAGACTTGCTTCACTGCTACGTACTCGGCTGCCGTGACGACGGAACCGGCTGTGTAGGTAGCGTTCTTACCATCAAGATTGATATCGACGCTGCTACCAGCAGCGGTGCCAAACAAACCTTGACCTAAAACAATATTACGGCTGTTCGAAGACAGATCCAGGTCCACACCGCGATTGACGCGAGTGAGTCCACCGTTAGCAAGCTGTTGCATCGACATCGGTCGGACGCGAGCCTCGCGAGGTTCTCTCGGGATGCGGTTGTTGATAGCGCCGCCACTCATCGCTAGTCCATCTGCACCGACGGTTATTACATTCGGAGTGTTGAGAGGCATGGTGCGAAGCGGACCATTAGCAGCGTTTCTTCCAAATTGTTGATGATACATTCGACGAACAACGTTTCGATCAAGACCATCATTTTGCTGACGAAACTCACGGAATGAAACACGATCGTCAGGGTTAGCCAGCGCAGCCGTGTTCGACGCACCCAAAAGAAGAGCCGCAATCGCTAACGCTCTCAACGCGAACGAAGACTTTGGTGACTTGATTCTCATCGGAAATACCCCAATTTTGTAAATCGTGTTTATGCCCTGCCTTCAACTCAGGCGGGGCATGGAATGTGGGGTTAGAGTTTACCACGTCGAAATCGACCAAGTCAGCTCGCGGACACGTTCAATTCTCTAAGTTTTCATAAGATGGGGTCTACAGTTTTCAAAATGTATCCGATAGTCGATAATTTAAAAAACTGACGTGACCGAAAAACAGCACCACGACTTTAGTTCGAGCTATTGGAATTTATTACGTAAGACACACGAGCTTACGACACGAAGGACATGCCTCGGGCAAAGTGGCGTCAAAAAATTCGATTGAACGTCTCGCGCAAGGTGAACAGTGCACGCATATTGCACTCCAGTTCGCAAAGCATGATGCCGCCTGTTAGTTTGGATGTCCTTTGCTGTATTTTTCCCACTGCAAATGCGGGTCACCGCCTACATGGTGAACTCCTACACCAGTCACTGATTCCGTTGTCGGCTCGGTCGTTCTGTGAACCCGAGGAGTCGGAGACTTGGTGATTAGCCGCTTAATAATAGGTCGAACCGATCGGTTCGAATTTGGTTTAACACGCGGAACCTTCACGGAGGTTTCACCCGATCGACTTTCACTAACCGATTTATTCGGGGGCGCGATCGTATGAGTATCCGATACCAATTTTACTTGGCTCTTAGTCATCGATTTAGTCGAGGCATTCTGCATTGCCGCTTCGACGGCTTGTGCTGAAACTTTTTCGCCACTCTGAGCAGATACTTGTCCAACAGCTTGATTCGAAACCATTGCGTCAGTTCGAGTTGAATTTAGAGAGTTCGATTGCGAAATATTTGCGCCGGACTTTGATGCGGGCTCCAGATTGGTCACCGCTGCGGCGGAGGAAGTTTTACTCTTACCGCCATCGACCAAGCCACCAGATGCGGTGGCAGTCTTCTCTGCAGTTTTGGAAAATAAAGTTCCATCGTCCATCACCTTGATTCCTACATACATTCCACCAAGCATGCAGGCAAGCAAGGAGATGACAGCGAGTGCCATCAAGCCAGGAGTGATGACAATCCCCTTAGCCTCTGAAATTGGATGTGTTCGCGCAGGTCTGGACGCCGATCCTCTAGACACTGTTTGGCGAGGAAGTTTCGGCGGTGTAGCCGCTGCCGAGCCGCTCACCTTGGCTGCGGCATTCTCTGCCATGCGTTCCTTAATTGTCTTCGGTGGTGGTGCAGGTCGTTTCGGAACCCCGACTGGTCCATTTAAAACGGCAGTGTTTTCTGCAACTGCGGACTTCTGTTTTTTCTGAGTATTGGCAACGGACTCCAGAAGACCTTTAACTTCATCCATAGTTTGGAATCGGTCTTCCTTTTCAACAGCCAAACAATGGCGAATCAATTCTTCTAGAAAGGTCGGGATATCCAGCTCAGGAGCAATATCCGCGAATCGCGGTGCTGGCATTGTGCACTTGCGCTCAACAGTCTCATACAGCGTGTCACCCTTGAAAGGTACGTGACCGGTAAGACACACATACATGAGAACGCCGAGTGCATAAATGTCGGTCCGATGATCGACAGGCTCGCTCAGGCAC